>JBDREF010000404.1:0-2595 GCA_043820045.1 Planctomycetota bacterium
GGCCTGAATGGAATGCTTGGCATAAATCTCCTGCTTTTCCAACTGGGATGGCAGAAGGCTGCGGGACTCAGCGTAGAAGAGGAAAAGGCAACGATAGAGGAGCTTGACGGCGCTTTCGAATATCTCCCGTCGCTCCTCCTCAGTGTATTCTTCACCCTTACGGGGAGTATCCGCGATGAAACCGTTACAAATATACTGGAGGACTTCGTCAATCTGCTGGAGAAGCGGGGATTTGACTTTGTCCTCAAGGAGCTTTTCGGAAGCTGCCATGTCCTGGTCCAGACGGCAGGTATAAACGCCAAGATTGCGTGCGTCTTCCTTCCTCTCTTCTTCGTCCCCCGCTTCCGGCGTGAAAGAGTCCATGTGGAAGAATGTCTCAAACAGGGCGTACTCCCCTTCATCATTCTGCGCCAAGGCCTCGGCAAGATTAAGCTCCACATATTCCTCAAAGGGCTTTCCGGTACGGTTTGTATAGAGGCGCCACCTTTCCCCATCCGTCAGGATCCCCCAGTTCAGCTTGCGATTCCGCAGTTGCGTTATCAGCTTTCCCGGCCAGAAACGTCCGACAGACGTATCATCCATATCCGCGCGCGGTTCTATGAGATAGAGAACGGCGACGCAGTTGGAATAATTGTAGTCCTCATACAGGGGATAAACGCCGGGAGTATCTGTGCTGGCAGGAGGAACGAAGGACAGATAACTGAGAGCCTGCTTGATGTAGGTATTCCAGAGAGACTTTAGATCGGTTCTGTCGCAATTTTTCCAGGTATGACCAAGGGTCGCCATGCGGCCTTGACCGGCATCGTCCAGTTTCGCCTCGGAACGGATTTTATCGATAAAAAGGGTGCTGAATAATCCGTGGTTTCTCATAATCTCCTCAAGTGAGCGCGAGGGTATCCCGCTGGTCAATGACAAACGGGTGCTGCTTAAATCGTTCAAATTTTAGGGATGCCAGGAATCGATCGTATTGCATAACAAAAAGCAGGGCAGGTTTCTTGTCCCACATTTCTACCTGCCGGGCAAACTGCTCCAGAACATTGGCTTGACCCAGCCATGTCGCCTTAAGAAATTCCAATCCGGAAACAATGAGAATGGGATCATTGATGTTTTTAGCAAAAAAACGGAAGAGATCATCGACGGAGAAGGCGCCCACATTTTCAGAAATTTTTTCGTCATCTGCAAAGGCGTCAAGCAAATGCAGATGGCCTGCTCCGGCTCGGTTTGCCAGTTCGGCAGCCCAGGTTTTCTGTTCAAGATAGTTGTGGGTAAAGACAATGCAGGACCGGCCACGGAGGCGCTGAGAGAGTGATTTTGTCAAGAGCACAACGTCTATGCCTTCGTTCAAGCAGCCACCCCCTTTCACTTATTCTTTTCAACAGTACCTTCATAATATCGTTTCAGAAAAGCTAACGCGGAAAAATCTTCCTTAAGGCGAATCTGATCGAGGTTATGTGTGCTTTCATAGCGGAACCAGCCGTTTTCATGCAGGAGTTCTACGGCCTTTCGAAAGGTCGTTTCATCAAAGCCGAATAAAAAAGATGGTGATCCTTCAGCTTCAGCGATTTCCCGCACTTGCAGTAGATTCTCGCCGCGACCGGCGGCATAATCATATATCATGGCACAAAGGATGAGCGGTTCCACATGGAGTTGACGCCGCCGGTATAGCCGGCCATCGCTATGCTGTTGGAGTATTTCCAATTTCTTGAAATTTCTGTTCAGATAGGCATCTATGACGAAACGAACCTCCTCCTGGAGATGCTTGCCGATGGTTCTGTCGGTATATTGACCGGAAAGGGTATTTCTCAAATTGGCCAACCAGCCGCTTTCGGTATGGACCAGTTCTGCGGGAAGGATGCGGTTGAAAATTTCATACCAGACTAAATTCCGGTAGTTTCCTGCCCCCTGGTAATGACACCACTGAAGGGTTCCGGTTTGTTCCAGAAAAATGTCGTGCTCCGCAATCAGGGAGCCTGTGGCCGTCAGAATCTGTACCCCCGGTTTGATCAGCCCCAAGGCACAGCCGATGCTTACAACACTTCCTATCTGGCGATTGGATAGGCCGGTGCTTTCCTGGATGTCTTTTCGGTAAATCCGCTTCACCGAAAGGCGCGCCGTCAAAAAGTGCAAAACGCGCGACAACTGATCGCTCTCGAAGAGGTAGCCGTTGCTGAGCTGGAGTTTGCGATTTGCTTGAGCCATAGAATGCCCTTTGTCGAGGAGAATGGTTTCTGCCGATATGACAGGGTAAGGTTTGTTGTCTTCTTTTCCCTCCTTATTGTCCTTGCGCTTCCGCTAAATCTCATTCATTACGCGATGTAAGATTATATCTATCACAATCCGTCAATCAATGACATAAACAATTATCAGGACGCTAAACGGACAGAAAATAAACCGCCAAGACTTTGCCATATTTCAAACGCAATTCAATAAACTGGGCCGATGCTTGCTACTAAAGACTTGTATTTGATAGCTTCGGAAGCATCACAATACAAAAGTGCCCTTTACCCTGCTATCTGCTTAGCTTCGCTCCAGCAATCCGGTTTAGGCTGACACCTGATTCCGATGCCTGAATGGCAAGATTTCTGTGAACTTCAG
>JBDREF010000405.1:0-3363 GCA_043820045.1 Planctomycetota bacterium
GTTTGCCCGGACCGAAGGACGCTCGGCAAGTTGCCAAAGCAACAGCGAACGGCCCAAAACGATCGCGACGACAAAAAGCCCCATCAGCGACCAGCGAGCTTGCACGGTGTGGAAACGCATGGAGAGCGTTCTCTCTTCATCACGGCCAATCTGCATCTTCCGGACGTCGTCTTTCGTCCGACAATTCCAGTATACCGACTTTGTTTGGCAGAAAGGAACGAATTTGTCGTTCTTCCGATGCCATGCCGGTCAGACGCGCGAGTTGAAGCGGACCGCCGCCCGCACCAGCGACGGTGCCCAGCTCTCGGTTCCCAGGGCGTGCACGTGGGTGTAAGAAGCCAGCACGTTGCCCTGGCACAAGCCGTCGCGTTGGCCGTCGAATCCGTGTCCGCGCTCGACGCGGAACGCGAAGGTGAGGTCCTTCGCCGTAGACGATTCCATGTACGTGTAGTGGAACTCGTGTCCTCGTAGTGTTTCCCCGACGGAATAGAACGGGTTGTTCTGGACCGTTTCGAGCACCGTGTAACCGTGCCCCTGCGGTTTCGTCTGGAAGGCGAAAGTCACGGGCAGCACGGCGGCCATGTCGAACTGCTTCTCCTTGAACAGGAGCTTCTCACCCAGGAAGACGGCCCCGCCGCACTCGGCATACACCGGCAGGCCCTTTTCGATCCTCCGGCGCACCGAGTCGAGGAACGGTTTGTTGTTTGCCAACCCCGGGGCCAGCGTCTCGGGGAAGCCGCCGCCGATGTACAGGGCATCGACGTCCGGCAACTCCGCGTCGCGCAGCGGAGAGATCTCGACCAGGCTCGCGTCTTCTCTTTCCAGGGCTTCGAGGTTCTCGGGATAGTAGAACTGAAAGGCGGCGTCCCGGAACACGCCGATGCGCGGCGACTGCGATTCGAACGGGCCCTCGCTTGCGCTTCGGGTTAGTGTCTTGTCAGGCTGTCGAGGTTCGAGCGGCGGGGCTTCTTGCGCCAGGCGCCAGAGGGCGTCGAGATCCAGGTACTGTTTCGCCACGTCGGCCGCCTGTTGGATCGCGCCGGTCAGTTGGCCGTGTTCTTGGGGCGGCACGAGGCCCAAGTGTCTTTCCGGGAAAAGCGGCCCGCGGATTCGGGGAACGGTCCCCAGCACGGGCAGTCCGCAGGTCTGTTCGACGGCTTCGCGCAGTACCGACTCGTGCCGGGAACCGGCCGTCCGGTTCAGGATGACGCCTCGAATGGAAACCTGCGGATCGAGCTGTTGGCAGCCCAGGACGATCGCGGCAATGGTGCGTGTCGTTTTGGTGCAATCGACGGCGAGAACCACCGGTGCTTGGAGCAGCTTGGCCAGCTCGGCGGTGCTGTAGGTGCCTTGGGCGTCCATTCCATCGAACAAGCCGCGGTTACCCTCGATGACGGCCACGTCGGCGTGTTCGGCCGAGGTGACGAACGATTGCACGACCGTCTGCTCTCGCATGAGAAACAGGTCGAGGTTTCTGCAGGGCTCCTCGGCGGCCATCGACAACCAGGCGGCGTCGATGTAGTCGGGTCCCTTCTTGAAAGGGGCCACCTTGCGGCCCTGCTTTCGCCAGGCTGCTACGAGCCCCAGGGAGATCAGCGTTTTGCCACTGCCTCCGCGCAGCCCGGCGATGAGAATTCGTGGGACGCTCATGGGGTCACAGCATGTCGATGAAGCCGCAGGGGCATTCTTCCGCGCACTTCTTGCAACCCGTGCAGTTCTGCATCTTGAACTCGTACAACAGGCCCTTTTGCATGGGCTTGTTGATGGCTTGATCCTGGCAGAACATCCAGCATTTCTCGCAGTCAAAGCAGTAACCGCAGCTCATACAACGGCGGGACTCTTCGAGCACCTCTTCTGAAGACAGCCCGAAATTCACTTCCGCTTCCATGTCGGCAAAACGCTCCTGAAGGCCGGTGGATCTTCCCTGCAGCCGCTCTTTTTTTAAAGAGATAAAAGAATATTTTGAAGGGAGAAAACTCGGAGGAGAAGTTGATTCATTGAGAATAAGGAAGGCTGGTTTCGTTGATAACTCCCTAGAAGCGCCGCTTTCCAAGCTGGTTGAGTCATTACTGAATGCCAAAAAAATAGCGAGAAACAAAGAAGAAGAACTTGAAATCTCATCTTTTATCAGGAAGATCAACGTGCTAAAAGATTCACTTGAGATCATACTCGAACAGACAATAGAGGATTGCGTATACTGGCTCGAGTGTTCAAGGCGGCTTCGCAATAGCAATATTTCGATCAATGCCGCCCCGATAAACATAGGCAGTCTACTCAAAGAAAAGGTTTTTTCCATGCGCAGGCCTGTCATATTGACAAGCGCAACGCTTTCCGTGGGAAACGACTCATTCCAGTACTTAAGAAAAAGGCTTGGGATAGACGAGGCAAGAGAATTAAAATTAGGCTCCCCCTTTGATTACAAAAATCAGGTCAGGATGTATATAGCGAAAAATATGCCTTTGCCGAGCCAGCTTACTGAATATGCCGCGGCAGTCGCGGAAAAGACAAAAAAATACATAGAGCTTACAAACGGAAGGGCGTTTGTGTTATTTACGAGCTATGCTTTGATGAATATAGTATATGAAGAACTCGAATCATTTCTCAGTGACAAGGGTTTTAATGTATTGAAACAAGGCAGTGGCCTTGGTAGAAGCAAGATGCTTTCAAGTTTTAAAAAAGAAAAAGGCTCTATATTGTTCGGCGTAGACAGTTTCTGGCAGGGCATAGATGTCCAGGGCGAAGCCTTGTCTAACGTAATAATCACAAAACTGCCGTTTGCTGTCCCTGATCACCCAGTAATCGAGGCCCGCGCGGAAGAAATACAGAAAAAAGGAGGGGACGCCTTTCTTGAGTACAACCTGCCGGAAGCAGTGCTCAGGTTCAAGCAGGGGTTTGGCAGGCTGGTAAGGAGCAAGAGCGATACAGGTATAATAGCGATCCTTGACAGCCGCATAATAAACAAGTTTTATGGCAAGGCATTTTTGAGTTCCATACCTGAATGCGACATAATCATTGAATAATTAGACCTCTATCAAAATATTTGTCAAAAATATTTATTGACAAAAAGATTATATTGTGATATACTTTTATAAATGATTTATAAGATAAACTAAAAGGAGAAAGTGCTTACCGGCAAATCAGCAAACAAAATTATATCATTTCTGCTCGTATTTATTTTTATATCCACAAGCGCAGTTTATCCTCAGGATATTCAGACATCAGCAAGTTTAAGATTGCCCTTAGGGGTATCCAAGGATAGGCTAGAACTCGCCCGAAAAACCTATAATCCGGAAAACACCAGCGAAGCAATAGCTTCATATGGTCTTAAACTTGTTGATACTTCTTTTACCCAGATTTCCGGCT
>JBDREF010000406.1:0-5511 GCA_043820045.1 Planctomycetota bacterium
CTTGCCGATTATCCAAGAGATATCAGCCGACCATCATATGTGGCGGTGTTATTACCAGTTCCGGAACTACGGCCCGGTCCGGCAGCTTGGCAACTGCCACCACGCAGGCGGCAATGTCCTCCGGCTGGAGCATTTTCGCTCGCTTCTCGGGCGGCGGCGGCGAGGGACGCTTGTCCACTATCGGGGTGTTCGTCTCGCCCGGATAAACATTCGTTACCTTTATGCCGTTCCCACATTCTTCCAGGTTGACAAAAGTGCCAAGCGCACTTGCGGCAAACTTCGAGACGCAGTAAGGCATGCCCGCCAGCAGCATCGCCCGCTTGCCCGCCAGAGAGACAATATTGACGATAAGCCCCGAACCTTTGCCGCGCATCACCGGAAGTGCGGCGTGAATGCAATTGAACATTCCCGTCGTATTGATTGCCATCACGCGGTCGAAATCCGCCGGGTCGATGTTGGACATCATTCGATTGCCGACATTGATGCCCGCACTGTTGACGAGAATGTCAACGGAGCCGAGTTTCTCATCGAGCCATTGAAAAAGCTGTGAGACCTGTCCGCGATCGGTTATGTCGCAAGTGTGGCAGGCGAACGCAGTCCTTGGGACTCCTTCCGGAGAATCGCCGCTTCCGGTTTTAGCAGCTTCCGCAAGGCTCTGCTGGTCAACATCCGCAATCGCAACTCTGCAACCCTCGGCTGCGAAAGCCCTGGCGATTCCCAGGCCAATGCCCCCCGCTCCACCAACAACCAGAACGATTTTTTCCTTCAAGTCCATATCCAATCCCTCTTTTGTGCGGCCAACTTTTGATGAGTCGGACGACAGATGCGACATACGGCACCTCGTGCTCTCATCGGCTGCCCGGCCCGTCTTTCAAATATATTGCGCCGCCAATTGTAAATGATGTACCAGAGAGAAGCAAAGATGTTTTGAGAAATGGGCCGGCTTTTCGTATGATGAAGTACAAACCAAGTTCACGGCCCAAGTGAAGGAAAGCCGAAATATGACCGATTTTGAAAAAGCACGGGCGTTGTTGCATGAGTTCAAGGGTGATTCTTATCTGTTCGGCACGGATGTTCTCTCGAAAACAGGCCAGGTAGTTGCCGCCGTGGGCAAAAAAGCGGCGCTGATTCGCGGCACGTTTGACGGCAGCGATGACTACGTCGGCGTGATACGCGATTCGCTGGTTAAGTCAGGAGTCAATCTCGCCGCGGAAATCAGAGGTGCAAAGCCCAACTGTCCGAGAGAGGACCTGCTTCGCATTGCAGGCAGACTCAGAGAAAGCCAGGCAGATGTGATAGTAAGCTTCGGCGGCGGCAGCACGATCGATGCTGCAAAGGCCGCCGAGGTCCTTCGTACCCTCGACGGCGAGATTGATGCATATTTCGGAGTCGGCCTTGTCACCGAAGCATTGCGAGACCGGAATAAGTCCCTGACTGCACACGTGGCCATCCAGACCGTCGCCAGTTCCGCGGCCCACCTGACCAAGTACTCGAACGTCACCGACGTCTCGACGAGCCAGAAGAAGTTGATAGTAGATGAGGCGATTGTCCCGGCACACGCGATATTTGATTACGAAGTAACATACGGCACGCCGCCGGGCCTGACCGCCGATGGGGCACTCGACGGGATTTCGCACTCGCTTGAGGTTCTTTACGGCTCCGTCGGCAAGCCTCATTACGACAAAGTCGAGGAAGTCGCCGGCACCGGCATCAGTCTGGCGGCCAACTACTTACGGCGTGTAATCGACGATCCGAAGGACAAAGAGGCACGAGAGGCGCTTTGTCTGGCCACGGACTTAGGCGGATATTCCATCATGATCGGCGGAACCAACGGCGGGCACCTGACCAGTTTTTCCTTAGTTGACATCCTGCCCCACGGCCGGGCCTGTGCCATCATGAATCCGTACTACACAGTCTTTTTTGCTCCGGCCATTGAACGGCCGTTGCGAGTCGTCGGCGAAATATATAAGAAGGCCGGCCTTACAAAGGCTGATGTACAGAACCTGAAGGGACGAGAGCTTGGAGTTGCAGTCGCTGAGGCGATGTTCGAACTGGCCGGCCTGATCGGCTTGCCGAGCCGCCTGAGCCAGATCGAGGGATTCAGCCAGGACCATATCGACCGGGCGCTGGCCGCCGCTAAGAATCCGCAACTGGAAATGAAGCTCCGGAATATGCCCGTGCCGCTCACAGGCACCATGATAGACGATTACATGGGGCCCGTCCTGGCCGCGGCGCGAGACGGAAATCTTGCACTGATAAAGAATGTCAAATAGGGCTCGCCTCTCGTGAAAATAAAACTGGCCTATGGCAGAACAGGTATCGAGATTGATTTGCCGGATGATCTGGACATCGACATTGTGGAGCCCGGGTACGACAAACGGCTCGACGACCAGGCCGCAGCGATAGAAGATGCTTTGCTCAGGCCCCTGGACTCAAAGCCACTGCGGGACCTGGCCAAGAAGTCGGACACTGTCGGCATTGTCATCAACGACATCACTCGCCCGATGCCCTACAAGATCATTCTACCGGCTCTGTTACGGCAGCTCAGCGTCGTACCCGATGAGCGGATATTGCTCTTGAACGCGACAGGCACCCACAGGCCCAACACGGAGACGGAGCTTCGGGAGATGCTCGGAAACGAGGTCTCGGGCAGATATCGCATTATCCAGAATGACGCCCGAGATATCTCCTCGCACAGGTTCGTCGGGACCACCGGGAGCGGAAACGATATTTGGCTCCACGAAGCGTATCTCGACTGCGACGTTCGAATTCTGACCGGTTTCATTGAGCCGCATTTCTTCGCCGGTTTTTCAGGCGGCGGCAAGGCCGTCATGCCCGGACTGGCTTTGCTGGAAACAGTACTAAGAAATCACAGTGCGAAAAATATGGACCATCCGCAGGCGACATGGGGCGTGACAGACGGCAACCCGATATGGGAGGAAATTCAACAAGCCGTCTCTCTGGCGCCTCCAAGCTTTCTGCTGAACGTGACGCTCAACAAAGATAAAGAAATAACGGGCGTTTTTGCGGGAGATTTCCACAGAGCACACGAACAAGGCTGCGCTGACGTCAGGAAGAATGCGATGGTCGCCGTAGGAAGAGCGTACGACATAGCCATTACCAGCAATTCAGGATATCCGCTCGACTTGAATCTGTATCAATCCATCAAGGGCATAAGCGCTGCCGCCCGGATTGTGAAGGACGGCGGAGCCATAATAGCCGTCGCCGACTGCTGGGATGGAATCCCGGAGCACGGAGAATACGCCGGACTGTTGCGAGAGGCCGAGGACCCCGAGTCTTTGCTGGAGACAATCCGCCGGCAGAATTTCGCCAGGCAGGATATGTGGCAGGCGCAGATACACGCTTCAGTCTGCTGCAAAGCAGATGTGTATTTTCATAGTCACAACCTCAATGACAGGCAAATTGAGTCGGCCTTTTTCAGGCCGTGTTCAAGTGTAGAGGCAACGGTGGGAGAGCTGTTACAAAAATACGGACGAGATGCCTCTATTTGCGTTTTGCCCGATGGAACTCAGACCATCCCCTGTATTGTCCGATAGCAACGGCTCAAGATATCGCTGGGCGAGGAGGCATTTCTACACGCCCAACGTTGACAGGCCCCAGTTGCGGCGGTACACTCTTAGACGTTGCTTCGTTGGCTTGTAGGCTTGCGGCAGATTATGTCGAGAGATTTCGGAGTAATCTTATGGATATGCCGACCGGCAAGATTGGGCACGTCAAGGTCAGCCGTCTGATTTGCGGCGGTAATCTGATCATCGGCAGCGCCCACGACCGTGACCTGATTTACATTCCAGCGCTGATGAGACACTACTTCACCGACCGCAAAATCATCGAGACGTGGCAGTTGTGCGAAGAGTCCGGCATAAACACGATGATAGGACCCGTCAACAGTCCCTACGCGTTCGGCGAAGATCCGACAATTCGCGTGTATAACCGCTACCGCAATGAATGGGGCGGACAGATTCAGTGGATTGCGCAGACTTATCCGAAGACTAATGACCTTACCGGCTCGATTCAGATGGCGATTGATAACGGTGCCGTCGGCGCATTCGTGCATGGCGGCATAGGCGATAACTGGGTCAGGAACAACCGCGTGGACCTTCTGGCCAAGGTTTTCGAATTCATCAAGAAAAACGGGCTGATTGCCGGCTGTGCATGCCACAGCCTCGAAGTGCCGATGGCCCTGGAAAAAGCGGGCGTCGAAGTGGACTTTTATATGAAGACGCTGCACAGCGGCGATTACTGGTCGGCCACTCCCAAGGCGGAACGTCCTGAATTCGGCCTGCCGCCCCACGACAACATGTGGTGCACCAGACCCGAGGAGACAATCGAGTTCATGAGAACCGTCAAGAAGGCATGGATTGCCTTCAAGGTTTTGGCTGCCGGAGCAATACATCCGCAAGAGGGTTTCAAGTTCGCGTTTGAAAACGGAGCGGATTTCGCCAACGTGGGGATGTTCGACTTTCAGGTACGCGAAGACGCAATACTTGCACGCGACATAATCGCTGAGATTGCTCGCAAGGGCCGCGCCCGACCGTGGATGGAGTGAGACAATCCGGCAAAGTCGATAGAGCAAAACGGGAGATGCGATGAAGAAAATTAAAGCACGCATATACAACGGCGAGACTTTAATCGGATGCTGGTCAAATCTTGGCTCGCCGCTCACTTCGGAGATCGTCGGCATGGCGGGATTTGACTGGGTTCTCATAGACATCGAACATGGGGCAGGCTCCGAGGGCCAGGTCTTGCATCAGTTGCAGGCTTTGGAGCACACGCCGGCGGCGGCTATCGTCAGGGTCGAATCGTACCAGAGGCAGCGGTTCCATCGGGTTCTGGATTTGGGCGCTGAAGGCATCATGTGTCCGCGAATCTATACCGTGGACGAGGCCCGGCAGGCGGTTAAGTCCATCCGGTATCAGCCCGAAGGCTCGCGGGGTGTCGCAAGAATGATCAGGGCGGCACGTTTCGGCTCCGATTTCGATGAATATTATGCCAACCACAAGAACAACCTCGTCTGCATCGTCCAAATCGAAACAGAAGAAATATTGGACAGTCTGGACTCGGTGGCGGCAACCGACGGAATCGACGTGCTGTTTGTCGGACCGATAGACCTGTCCATAGCGCTGAATGTTTACGGCCAGTTCGACCATCCGAAGTTTGTCGAGGCCGTCAGGGCTACAGCCGAGGCGACCGCAAAAAACGGCAAAGCAGCCGGCGTCCTGCTTCAGAAACCGGAAGAATTCAAGAAATACTACGAACTCGGATTTCGTTTCATCGCCTGTGGCTCGGACTCCGCTTTTGTGCTGGGCGGCGCGCGCAAAACCATCGAGACCCTAAATGAACTGAAGAAGTCATGTAAGACTGGGAAATAGAACCCGTCAAATACACCAGGGTTTGAAGATTTCAGAGGAAGCACACTTTGAAAATCGCACAGGTTGAGTCCTTTCTAATGTCCTATCAGATGCCGGAGCCTGTCAAGCTGCGATTTTGGGC
>JBDREF010000407.1:0-2568 GCA_043820045.1 Planctomycetota bacterium
TGTTCTCGTCGTCGCACCAGCACTGAGCCGCTATAGCTCGTGCCTCTTCCATGTATTCGTCCATTATCCTTCCCCCTCGGGCTTTCGCCCTGTTGTTTCCCCGTTTCAAGCCTTTTCTCCCATCGCCTGCTCGTCGGCCCAGCTCATTCCTCCACCTCCTTGCGGGCCTGCTCCATGCGCTCCAAACGATGGTCTACGAATATCATGGCAAGATCCTCGTTGTAGCCGTTCACATGGTCAATGACTTCGGCAAAGGACCTATGTGCAGCCTCTAGTTCCCGCTCAAGCGCCTTGTTCTCCGATTCCAGGTAGGCGATGCGCTTGTCCATCTCGACAAGTTCCGTGTTCTTCTCTTCGTCAAGCCGTTGCCAGTTGGCTACTGATTCACGCAGGGCAGCAATCTCGTTGTCTTGATCAACAATGGTTTCATCCAGCCGGTCAATAGAGTTCCACTCGTGCCAACACCGCCCGCACTGATATTCAATCAGGTCATTGCGGCCACGAGAAAGCTGACTCTCAAATTTTGTGCTACCGCATTTCGGGCACTTATTCATCGGACACCTCCTCCCCGGCCTGCTTGTCGGCCAGCGCCGCCGCAAATGTCACGGCATCTGCCTTGGTCCAGAACACACCGCGCCGTGTGATGTCGTTCTCAAGAGTGCCGTCGCCCATGGTCATCACCAACCAGCCGTCAGGCCCGGTCACACATTGCTCCCGTCCCTTCGGGTGCACCTTCGTGACGAAAGGCATTCCCGGCTCAGGCCAGTCCTGCTGTGGTATCTCCGGCCACGTACAATTCCATATCAGATAGTCACCCATGCCTCTTTTCAGTATCATCTAAGCCTCCCCGGGCATCGCCCTGTTGTTTCCCTGTTTCAAGCCTTTTCTCCCATCGCCTGCTCGTCGGCCACCGCCGATTGATAATCCCCAATGAGCCGCATCGCCCACCGGCCCAAAGAGGCCAGTTCCGGGTTGTCTGTCACTTCCTGAAGTTGAAAGCAAAGCGCCTTCTTGCCTCCCAATTCGTTGAAAAACCGGGCCTGCTCCGTGTCGTCAAGATCCCAAAACAACTCAGCCACTTCAGCGCCGCTCAAAAAGCGAGTGCCTGTGGTTGCCACTTGAACGCTAGCGAATCCGTCTTTATTGCTCATTCTTCCCCCTCCTTGCCGGCTTCCAGGTAAAACCCAGGCCTGCGCCCCGACACCTGTTCTGCCAGATCCAGCGCACCCTGAAGCGCCTTGATCTCTGCGAGGAGTTCCGGCAGGGCGTTCGCAGCTTTCATAGGCGTCGAAGATAACCACGACCAGCAGTCCTTTCCATACTCTGGCTCCCTGTCGGCTCCCGTCGCTGTGCACAGTCCTATCGTTGCGTTGTAGTGATCGCATCCAATGCAGCCCACCTCGCTACGGTCACTGAGCCTGCAAAGCGCTTCCAACTCATCGAGTCGTTCTGGCTTCATTCCTCCCCCTCCTTGCGGGCCTGCTCGTCGGCCCACTTGCCGTCTATCGGGTGCGTCTTGCACCACTCGCATTCACAGCCCGGCTCATCATGCATGCTCACCCAAGCATCTTCACCATCTGCACACATGACGCCCGGACACCCGCACTCGGTACATCGCACATCGTCATCCTCGCAGAACCAACCTGGCTTTGCATCCGTGTAAACCTCAAGAGATGCGCCACAGTAAAGACAGTCGTCGCTACCAGTCCAGAGTTGCCAAGTTTTACTCCGCATCGGACTCCTCTTTGCCCACGGCGGGCACCCACGCATCTGTACACCAGCAGGTATACCCGTCCTCGCCACTTCTGACCTCGGATAGATCCTTTCCTCGCTCGGCGCATATGATCTTGCAGGCTTCTTCACTCTTGAACCTTTCCGGGCGATTCACTAGGAAGGTCCACGCCATTGCCGCGATTGCGAATACGCACAGCAGCACTACTGATACCTCTAGGACTGCGTCTCTGTTCATTCGTCCACCTCCTCGCGCCAATACCAAAACTCACAGGTGCCCCCGGTGTAGCCAAACTCGTCTCTATCCCAATCACAGTGGAACTCCGTAGTCTCTGGTTTGCCGCTGATATGCGTCGAGTGGCACTGTCTGCACGTAATGCACTTTCTGTCTGCGGCCAACCACCTGTCTGCCTCTTTCAGATACACTTCGTGCTCATCTTCAACGGAGTTAATTAGTTCGTGCCCTTCGTACCAACACAGGCGCAACGCAACATTGAGCATGGCGATCTCTGCGCCTTGCCGCACGATCTCCCGCAATGCGGAATCGAGCATGTTGGTTGTTTTGCTGGCGTATCCTCGTAAGCACAATCTTTCGTTGTTGCAGGCGTCTGCCATTGCCCTGATGTGAGCGCTTTCCGCCTCGATTCTTTCCTTGGTCCACTCCCACGGTTCTCCTCTATCTTTCATCGGACACCTCCTGTGCGTCCACATCGGCCAGCCGTCGCCACTCATTCATCCGTCCGTATTTTGCATTTGGGTCACCGAAACCCACCGTATAGTACCGGAATCCCAATCGGGTGGAACCCACATAGAACTCCCATATCTGCGGGTTGCTCA
>JBDREF010000408.1:0-3860 GCA_043820045.1 Planctomycetota bacterium
CTGTTCGGTGAGGGGTATCCGACTGAAGTTACTTTGCGTTTCGCTGCCGACGGAACCTGTTATGCGCTCGTTCGCAGAGACAAGCGGGGAGATGCGCCATATAGTGCGCTGTTAGGTGTGAGCAGGGGGGACTACACGAAATGGCAGTGGCATGACCTCGGGGAGGATTTCAATGGGTTCGGTGGTCCCAACTTTATCGAGATACCGGGCGGCCATTGGATTGCTGCCGGGCGGATGTTCGATGGCGGCACGCATACGGCACTGGCCTATCTCAATGTTAAGAATGGCACTATGGCCAAACTCGCGAAGCTGCCCGGCGGAGGCGACACCAGTTACCCCGGGTTGGCTTGGCGCCGGAACATGCTTTACGTCAGCTATTACTCAAGCCATGAAGGCAAAACCAGCATCTATCTGGCAAAGGTGAAGATAGAGCCAACAGCGGGTGCTGCAAAATAGCTCATAATGTTTGTGACATAGGACAACTGTTATCTCTTTTCCGCGGTGGAGTACACTATGCAGGTAGATCAAATCCTGACGTATCTATTCACGCTTGCCATCTTCCTTGTATCGCTGAGCGTTCACGAATATGCCCACGGCTGGGTGGCTTATAGATATGGCGACGACACGGCAGCGAGAATGGGACGCTTAACGCTGAATCCCATAGCCCATATCAGTTTCATCGGCACAATCATATTGCCGCTTATTGTTGGTTTTGGCTGGGCGAAGCCTGTACCCGTGAACTTCTCAATCCTTAGTAAAAAGCAGATCTTCGCGGTGGCCGCTGCCGGTCCTTGCGCCAATATACTACTGGCACTCGTGCTCGCGATTGCTTTCCATCTTTTTCGATTGCAGGCAATGTCGCTCCTGGGCAAATTTGTGTTGTTGGCGATACTTTTCAATATCCTTTTGGCGGTTTTTAACCTGCTTCCGATACCGCCTCTGGACGGCTCAAGAATGGTTTACGCAAAGTTGGAATCTCCGGAGGCCATCAATGCGTACGGGCGATTTGCTCGATTCGGAATTCTCATCCTGATAGGATTCCTCGTGCTCGGGGGATTTGACAGGATTATTCTGCCCGTAGTGGGGTTGCTTTACACGTTACTGCGATTGCCGCTGCCGGTTTTGACCATCCGGGATACAAAGCGCATAACCGGGCAAATGTGTGGGAAGTGAAGACAATGGGGAATATCGTGGATTCAAGAACGAGACTCGGCGGACAGAGTTATATCGGGCATTCTGTGTCAGCTCGAAAGACCGGTGCGCACGGCGGTACGATTATCAACATCATCACCGCCCTGATCTTCTTCGGTCTTCTTGCCTTCGGTATTCTGTGGCTTATCAAGAGTTTCGGAGAGGTTGGACAGCAGTATGGCGAAACGATGGTCGGGGCACGAAACGACGCGATATCTGTGAAGTGCCAGACGAATATGCGAGCAATCTGGCAAAACATACAGATGTATGCCGTCAGCAACGAAGGATTTCCGCCGTCGCAGGAAGAATTGGTCGCATGGGGCGGAAACACACGGCTGTTTAAGTGTCCCGCTCCTGAAGGTGTGGAATATGTTTACATTCCAGGCCAGCGTGGCGACATGCCCCCGGAGAATGTTCTTGTGTACGAGCCGAAGCCGATGCACGAGGGACGCTGCAGCGTGCTGCTATTAGGCGGACAGATTGGGTTGATGACTCCCGAGGAGCTGCAAGCAGCAGTGGCGAAAACGCTGGCCACTATACGGTAATCGAAGCGGCATTGAATTTTAGATCGAGGAATGGGTTATTATGAGAAAGATTTCGCGAAGACAGTTCATAAGACGTACGGCAACGACAGTTACTGCGGCGGTGGCTATGCCGTATATTGTCCCGTCATCGGCATTGGGCGCCGATGGTGCGACTGCGCCCAGTGAGAGAATCACCATGGGAGGCATTGGCATCGGCGGCATGGGAACCCACGATTTGAAGAACTTCCTCGAAGAAGATGATGTGCGGTTCCTGGCCGTATGTGATGTAGATACGGAACACCGGAACAAAGCCAGGGACCTGGTAAACGAGAAATACGGCAACAGGGATTGCGCAGCCTACAACGATTTCTATGAAGTGCTGGCCCGCGACGATATCGATGCCTTATTGATCGCCACCCCGGACCACTGGCATGCGCTGATTGCAATAGCAGGGGCGAAAGCCGGCAAGGACATGTATTGCGAAAAACCTATCTCGCTGACCATCGCCGAAGGGCGCGCTGTGGCCGATACGATGAAGCGATATTCGATAGTCTATCAGAGCGGCACTCAACGGCGGAGTATCAGGTGTTTCTCTTTTGCCGTCGAAATGGCCCGCACCGGCAAGGTAGGCAAGCTGCACACCATTCACGTCAACCTCTCCGAAGGTCCGAGTTGCGGAGTAGAGAAGCCCCAGCCGATCCCCGAAGGCTTCGACTATGACAGGTGGCTGGGCCAGGCGCCGTACGAGCCCTATACGCCAAAGCGGTGCCACGGCAGTTTCCGCTGGCTGCTCGACTACTCCGGCGGGAAACTGACCGACATCGGAGCCCACTTCAACGACCTGGCTCAGTGGGGCAATGACAGCGAGCTGACCGGCCCGATTGAGTACGAGGGCTGGGGCACGTTTCCGAAGGACGGATTGTTTAATACTCCCGTGAACTTCGAGGTCACCGCTACATATGCCGATGGAGTGAAGATGATTATGAACGACAAGTTGCCCAGGGCGATCAAATTAGTGGGTGACGAAGGCTGGGTGAGCGTCGATGATGACGGCAACGTCGATGCCATGCCCAAGTCGATTCTGAAGCTGAGGAGGTTCGTCCAGCAGGATTACAGCTACATGAAGGGCCATCACCGCAATTTTCTGGATTGCGTCAAAACGCGGGCCACGACAATTGCTCCGCCCGAAGTGGCCCATCGCTCGACGACCACCTGTCACATCGGCAATATCTGCCTGCGATTGGGCCGTAAGTTGAGATGGAATCCGCAAACCGAACGGTTCGTCAACGACCCGGAAGCCGACAGGATGATGGCCAGAGCAATGCGGTCACCCTGGCATCTCTAACGGTCGAGCAGGGGGCAGTCTTAGCCGAAGAAAAGTGCCATCAAGACACCCGCGGCGGCCACGAATATAGTGGGGCCTATCAGGCGAACCAGAATCTTCGTCAGCGGCGCTTCGAAGTAACTCGCCGAAAGTACGAGGCACAGATGCACCGGCGTAAGAAGGAGCCCACAGGCCAGGCCGGAAAAAGCAAGGGTTTCGAGCCCGATTCGAGTCTGCGGGCCTGTGCCGATAAAGGGGATCAGGAACGGAAAGGTGATTGCGACCGTGGGCACGACCAGCCCTGTGAGAAATCCAACCAGGAAGGGCAGTATAAAGATTACAAGGTGGCTTGGTACGTTCATATCGGACAAGAAACGCACCACGTCCTCGACAGCCTGGCCTGCCTGGAGGTTGAGTTTGAACACCAGAGCTCCGAGAATCAGCAGTGCGAAGTCGGGCTCCATACCCGCCTTGAATATCCCGAGCCATTCCTGCCGCGGGACTTTGTTCACCCAGAGGAAAATGAATATCGCCAGCAGCAGCCCGGCCGCAGGAGGAAGATTGACTCCGGCGTAGAGTGCCGCCACCAATGCAATAGGCCAGAACGCACCTGCAAAGTTCCTCATATGGTCCGCAAACCGGCCCCTAAATTGCGCGTTCTGATTCCTCGGCGGTATGCCCGAAAGCAGCAGAAAGATCGTGCCGCCAAGCGTGGCCGACAGCGTGATGGCAATATTGTGTGAAATCAGAGTGAATGCCGATATTCCGAACATGCCCTGAATCAGCGGTACGGCGGGGAAAAGCGGCCAGACGGATTCCCA
>JBDREF010000409.1:0-23516 GCA_043820045.1 Planctomycetota bacterium
CTGATCTTTGTGCAGCCGGTAACGGGGTTCCATGTAGATTCAGTCCATTCGATCTTGGAGTTCTGAGCCATTCGGCCTCCGGAAGAAAGTTCATCATCTGCAAAGGATAACGCTCGAACGCGAGAAGTCAACGAATTTGCGGATCGGCTATCCTTGTGAACCTTATGAGTTGAACATTTTGACATTGTGACGTGCCGGGCGGAGCTTTATACTTTGGGCTATGCTGAAGAGGATATTGGGCTTTTATACGAAGTATTTTGGGATCTGGGTGATTCTGTTTGGGGTGGCGGCGTATTCCTGGCCGGGACCGTTTGTGGCTTTGAAGAGTTATATGAACTGGTTCTTTGCTCTGACCATGTTCGGAATTGGGGCGGTCCTGCAGCTTGAGGATTTCAAACGCATTGCGCAAAGGCCGGGCATCGTTCTGATCGGCTCGGCCGCCCAGTTCAGCATCATGCCGTTGGGGGCGTTTCTGCTGGCAAGGCTGTTCAACCTGCCGCCTGAGATTGCGGTCGGGCTGATACTGACCGGCTCGGCGCCCGGTGCGATGGCCAGTAACGTCATGAGCTACATCGCCAAAGCCGATACGGCGTACTCCGTCTCGCTGACAACCGTCTCAACGCTCTTGTGTCCGCTGCTAACGCCGGGCCTGACATTCCTTCTGGCGAGGTCGAAGCTGGAAGTCCCATTCCTCGATATGGTCGGCAGCGTCATGAAAATGGTGGTCGTGCCGCTGTTCATCGGCTTCGGATTGAGGCACTATTTGAAGGAGAACATCGAGAGGATTCTGCCGGTCTTTCCTGCCATTTCGGTCACCTTCATCATATTTATCTGCTCGCTGGTGATAGCACTCAACAAGCATTATCTTGCGCAGGTGACGGCGGTCATCCTGGCCGTGGGGGTAATCCTTAACGTCTATGGAATGCTCGCAGGATACGGCGTAGGGTCGCTTTTCAGGATGAACGTGCAGAGAAGACGGACGCTTTCAATCGAGATCGGAATGCAAAACGCCGGCCTGGGGACGGTTTTGGCGCTGAAGCATTTCGGCGAGAGGGCGGCGATGCCGGCGGCTATTTTCGTCTTCGTCTGTATCATTACAGCCTCCCTGATGGCGGCGATGTGGCAGCGAAACACCGCAGACCCGATAGAAGCCTGATATCGTACGGCAAAAAATATTGTCGCCGCCTGTTGAATTGCGACGATAACATCGTTATACTTCAATGTTTAAGATTTCCTGAAGTTCGGCGGGCAGTCGTGTTTGGCTGCCTTTAGCTTTGGGTATGAGTCTTTACTGGAGTTGTGAAAGATGGGTAGCAATCTTGCCATAGCGGGAGTGACCGGGGCGGTCGGGCAGGAATTTCTAAGAATTTTAGCCGAGCGGGATTTTCCGTTCGATTCTCTGAAGATGCTTGCGAGCAGCCGTTCGGTCGGAAAGAAAATCGAGTTCAAAGGCAGAACATATATCGTTGAAGAGCTGACGAAAAAGAGTTTCGGCCGGGTCGATATCGCGCTGTTCAGCGCCGGAGCGTCGCGGAGCAAGGAATTCGCACCGGCCGCCGTTGACGCCGGTGCAGTTGTGGTGGACAACTCTTCGGCCTTTAGAATGGACGCGAATGTTCCGCTGGTTGTCCCCGAGATAAATCCGCAGGCAATCGCCAAACATAAAGGCATTGTCGCCAATCCGAACTGCTCGACAATTATCGGGATCGTGCCGGTCTGGCCGCTGCACAGGGCCAATCCCGTCAAGCGAATGGTTGTGAGCACTTATCAGGCCGCCAGCGGGGCGGGTCAATCGGCGATGATTGAACTCGAGGAGCAGAGCCGCGAAATCTTAGACGGCAAAGAGCCGACCTGCAACGCGTTTCCGTATCAGATAGCGTTCAACCTGTTCAGTCACAACTCTGCGATGGGGCCGAACGGCTACAACCAGGAAGAGATGAAGATGGTCCATGAGACCAGGAAGATTTTCGACTGTCCTGGGATTGCCATTACCTGTACGTGCATTCGTGTGGCAGTTTTCCGCGCTCACTGCGAGAGCATCAATCTTGAGTTCACCGATCCTATTACTCCGGACCAGGTCAGGGACCTGTTGAGTACTGCTCCGGGCGTTTCGGTTCTGGACGACCGCGAGCACAACCGTTTCCCGATGCCGATAGACGCTTCCGGCAAAGATGATATTTTCGTCGGCCGTATCCGCCAGGATAAATCGATCCCCGAAAACCGCGGCATCAATATCTGGGTGGCCGGCGACCAGTTGCGAAAAGGCGCTGCGCTGAACGCCGTGCAGATCGCGGAAAAATTGCTCTGACCGCTTGGCAATGCCTGCTCGAAGCATAAAACTCATCGTTCAGTACGACGGCAGCAGGTACCACGGCTGGCAGGCACAGCCGGGGAAAAGAACCATCCAGGGGGAGCTTGTAGAGGCGGTTTCGAATCTCGTCGGGGTCCGGACTAACGTCCACGGCGCGAGCCGGACCGACGCCGGTGTAAGCGCCTTAGGGCAGGTCTGCCTGTTCGAGGTAAATTCGCCCATCCCCACCGAGAACTTTCCCAACGCCATCAATGGGTGGCTCCCGCGTAATATCGTTGTTACCTCGGCCGAGGAAGCGCCGCTAAAATTCGACTTGCTCGGCGGCGTGACGAAAAAGCTCTACCGCTACACGATTCATATCGGCCGGTTCCGACCCGTTCTGCGGCTGGACCAGTGCTGGCACATGCACAGGAAGCTGGATGCCGCCGCGATGAATCAGGCCGCACAACTGCTGGTCGGAACGAAAGACTTCAAATCCTTCGCAACCGCAAAAGACAGACGCGACAACTCCGTCCGGACAATCTTCCGCTGTGAAGTCACCGCCGAAGATAAGTGGATATACGTCGATGTCGAAGGCGACGGTTTCCTGTATAATATGGTCAGGAACATCGTCGGAACTCTGGTGGACATCGGCACCGGCAGATGGCGGCCCGAGCGAATAACGGAAATCCTTGAAGCAAAGAGCCGGACCGCAGCAGGACGGCTCGCTCCTGCCCAGGGGTTGTGTCTGATGTGGATAAAGTATTAAGCCACAGAGAGCACAGAGTACACAGAGAGATGATTATATTTAACTGGGAATCTGCATTGAACAAATATGAACCATGTATTTCTAAAATCAATACGGCAAAGCTGTGCATGTTCGAACTAACAAAATTGATTTATTTTTCTCTGTGAATTCTGTGTTCTCTGTGGTTACATAAAAATTAACTCTGTGGCAAAAGTCGAGTGAAAATTGTTCATATCATAACCCGTTTGATATTAGGTGGTGCGCAGGAGAATACGCTTATCACCTGCAAGCTTCTGGCGCAGCGGGGCCATGTCGTCACGCTGATTACCGGGCCGGCTATAGGGCCTGAAGGCGAGCTTTTCAATCAGACTAAGGGACAGGGTTATAAAGTAGCAGTGCTCGACAGGCTTCGGCGGGCGATCAATCCCTACAACGATATAGTCAGCTACGTGCAGTTAAAGAATCTCCTGCGGGAACTGCAACCGGACATTGTCCACACTCATTCGGCCAAGGCGGGCATATTAGGCAGATTCGCCGGCTACGCGCTCAAAGGTCAATGGGGAGAAAATTTGCCGGCCGTAGTGCACGGCATACACGGCCTTCCCTTTCATCCCTATCAGAGCGAAACCCTGAACAAATTCTACATTGCGGTCGAGAAATCCGCCGCAAAGCGAACGGACTTCTTCGTCAGCGTCGCCGATGCCATGACTGCACAGGCGACGGCGGTAGGCATAGGCACGCCGGAGCAGTACGTCACCGCTTATTCGGCTATCGAAGAGGATGCTTTTATCGAGCCGATCTCCGCGGAGCGAAGAGGGCGGTTCCGCCGTAAGTATGGAATCGGCGAAGATGCTATTGTGCTCGTCACTATCGCCAGGTTGTTCATGCTCAAGGGGCATGAATATATTGTCGAATCGGCCAGAGAGCTTTCGAAGCGATTTGACAAATGCATCTGGCTGTTTGTCGGAGACGGCAATCTTTCCGAGCATTTCAAGAAGCAGGTTCGTGAGATGGGCCTTGCCGAGCGGGTCAAATTCACAGGGCTGCTGCCGCCGGGCGAGATTCCATTAGCCATACAGTCATCGGATATTCTCGTGCACTGCTCGCTACGAGAGGGCCTTGCTCGCACGCTCCCGCAGGCGATGCTCTGCGGAAGACCGGCCATATCCTTCGACGTGGACGGCGCCAGAGAAGTGGTCAATGAAAACACAGGTCGGCTGATTGAGCCGAAAAATGTCGAACAACTGACGGAGGCTTGCGCCGAGTTGATAGAAAACGAGGACTTGAGAAATCGGCTTGGCGAAACCGGCAGAGAATCGGTAATAACAAAGTTCTCGCCGAAGACGATGGTCGATACCATCGAGGTGGTCTATAAGAAACTGCTGCAAGAGTAAGGAGCAGGGGGCATCCGACAGAGAGGAAATCGTTGCACATGAGCGATGATGTGAGGTCCTGCTGGCTGAATTGCTACGCGCCCGGTGACAGGAGCTTTCTCGAAGACCGAGAGCTACTGACGATTGATGCGATGGCCGACTCCGTTGCGCCTCTGGACGAGCAGACATCGGCCATGAGGCGGCTCATCACTCGCTTCGAATTGTGCTATCACCAGGCCGACAAAGAGGCCGAGCTTATTGCAGAAGCCATAGGTTCCGGGCGCTGTTCGCAGGAATCGACCGACCGACCGCCGCAGCGAAGGAAGGAATTGCAGAATTGCTTCCGCATGCTTTCACGCTGGTGCGAGAATACTGCCGTTCAGGGCATGGAGCTGGACCTTGACGGCGTGCTTGCGGACGAACTGTTGGGCTTTATCGGCGAGCCGAGTCCTCTGAAGGCTTGGCAGGTGGGGCGGGTTGTCGACAAGGTCGGCGAGGCTCTCGATCCCGAGCGGCCTTATCATAGAATGGCCCTGAACCTCGGAGACTATGGTGAGCCGGGCGAGCACCCGGCGGGAGAGTATTACAAGGATAACTTGGATTTCCTCAGGCAGACTAAAGAGATGATCATACATGATACGGTGGACGGCCGGGAAGGCAGGATTTCGTTAGCCATGGCGATTGATTTGCTGATGCCGTGTCACTGGGACTTTGTAGGCAGTGTTGTTACCATCCTCAAGGCAATCGGCGGAGACCTTCACCCAGCCAGGCCGTATGCGTGCTGCGCGCGAAATGTCAGGCTCAGCCCGCTCTGCGGCAGGATGAGGACCATCTCGGATACGCTCGGTGCATTCTGGAAGAGTGATGATACGGCCGAGGTTTTGGACCGGGACATTCTCGCATCTCTGGGAGAGGTCACGGCCGTAAAGCGGTGGCTTGCCGCATCGCTGGATAAAACGATTAGACTGCACCTGACTATGCTGTTCGAGATGGATTTGACCTGAAATAGGGAAACGAAAATGAAAGAGTCAATGGCATATTGTGGCCTTATCTGCCGGACTTGTCCGATCTACCTGGCGACGAGGCAGGATGACCCGAAGAAGAAACTCGCAATGAGGGCTGAGATTGCCCGCCAGATTGAAGAGATTTACGGGCAAAAAAACAGCGCCGAAGATATCGGCGATTGCGACGGCTGCAAACCGGGGACGGGCAGATTGTTTAGCACCGCTTGCGAGATAAGACATTGCGCAACCGGCAAAGAAATTGAAAACTGCGCCTATTGCAGCGAGTATGCCTGCGACAAATTGGAGAAACTATTCTTCACAGACGGAGGCGCCAGAGAGCGATTGGACCAGATAAGAAGTACACTCTGACAGCGGAATCCCTGAAGACAAGCACGCGCAACTGTCACTTTTTTTCTTAACTCACATCTGACCTTATTCGGAAAATGCGTCCGGTGTTTGGAATTTACACGGTCCATTGGCGGAAAAGGGCCGGACATGCTACAATCGTCCGTAACTTAGAAATTGCTGGAGAATGAGAGACAATGAAAAGTTACAGAAAAGAGCTTTGGTTCGATACGAGCAGTCGGCGGCAGTATATCAACATCACGCCGGAGGTCGAAGATTGCCTGCGGGAAAGCGGCATCAAAGAAGGATTCCTGCTGTGCAATGCGATGCACATTACCGCCAGCGTGTTTATTAATGACGACGAATCCGGGCTTCATCACGACTTCGAGGTCTGGCTGGAAAAGCTGGCCCCGGAAAAGCCACACTCGCAGTACCGGCATAACGGCTACGAGGACAACGCCGATGCGCACCTGAAGCGCAGCGTGATGGGCCGTGAAGTGGTCGTGGCGGTAACGGACGGCAAGCTCGACTTCGGCCCGTGGGAGCAGATCTTCTACGGCGAATTCGACGGAAAAAGAAGAAAACGCATCCTCGTAAAAATTATCGGTGAGTGAATTCGCTTTTGAAGGATGTGCTTTGAAGAACTTTCTTAAATAGATTTCTCCGCTCCGTCCCTGAGGGACTCCGGTCGAAATGACAGTTGTGCGTTGTCATTCCGAGCGGAGTGAAGCGCAGTCGAGGAATCTATTAAGAAAGTCTATCGCGAAGCGATATCAAACTCTAAGTCTGTTGGTTTAGGGGCCGGATAGTCTGTTCGGTGTCGTTATGAGTTTGTTACTTTTCTTAGCTCAGGTTTTGATTATTTCCTGTTCCGGTGCGATGCAGCCGGGGCCGGTTACGGCTACCGTTATTACGATGGGCGCGCGCAACCGTTACGCCGGCACGCTTCTGGCTATCGGCCACGGCATCGTCGAGTTTCCGCTGATGGTGGTAATCGTCCTCGGCGTAGGAAGGTATTTCCAGATGCCGAAGGTCCAGATTGCGATCGGATTAGCCGGAGGCGTTTTCCTGATATTGATGGGCGTTCAATCGCTGCTCAGTCTGAGAGCCGAGCAAGAGGTCGAATCCAAATCGCTCGATAGCAGGCCGATTCTCGCAGGCATCGTTCTATCCGCCGGCAACCCGTATTTTCTGCTCTGGTGGGCCACGGTCGGCCTGGCCTTGGCCACGCGGGCCAGCGCGTGGGGGATATGGGCCTTCGTTCTTTTTGCGCTGGCCCACTGGTCGGTTGACCTGGTCTGGTTACAGGCTCTCTCGTGGGCAAGTTTCAAAGGCTCGGTCCTGCTCGGCCCGCGCGGGCGGCGAATAGTGCTGACGGTTTGCTCGGCGGCGCTGCTCGTATTCGGGCTGCTGTTTGTTTATGGTGCGGCTGCAAAGCTGATACGAACCTGAATCACGCGGGGGGGCAGTTAGTATCCTCATCGAGACCTACGATCTGCTTTAGCGTGTGCTGGGCCAGGACTCCTCGCTGCGACTCGGTTATGTGCCTGGCGGCCGCGGGCCATTCGTTTGTCGATTGGGCCAGGCCCGCTGCGGCCACCGATTCGGCGATGTCCGAGAGCCTGATATTTGCCGGGTCCCTTGCGGGCAGGAAGCCCGCCTTCGGCTCCGATGCCCTTACGATGAGATTGCTGTTGACGAGATGGTCGAGAATCTTCTCGCCGAACTCCGCCGGGATATCCAGTTTGCTGCATATCACCTCCGGAGCGACCGGGCCCCGGTCCGTCTCGAAGGCGGCGGCGATTTCCCTGATGATGTTGATGACGGTAAGGTCGTTGGCGATGAAATACTCTTCGGTCTTCTTGGCGGCGGCGATCTCGGCGGCGTCGAGAGTCTGCAAGTGCTGGGTGGTAAATGTCAATTGCAGGCCGAACAGCACCGTCAGCCAGGTAATGTAAATCCAGACCACCGTCATCGGAATCAGGGCCATCACGCCATAGACCGTCATGTACAGATGCAACTCGGTGATGCAATATCCGAATACGTTCTTGGCCGCTATCCAGACCACAGCCGCAACCGCCGCGCCCCAGAGGGCGGCTTTAACTTTTACTTTTGTGTTCGGCAGGACATAGTAAAGCAGAAAGAAAGCAACGGTGGCCACGAGATAGGAAAGCACGAGCGGCGCAACATTTGCCAGGGCGGTCTGATCGAGACTGCCGATCTTCGAATACCGTGTTATGACGTAAATGCCGACCCCTAACAGCAGCGGCCCGAGGGTCAGTACGGCCCAGTAGCTGACTATTCGCTGCAGCAGATTCCTCCCGGCGGCCACGTGCCAGATGTTGTTGAACGATTTTTCGATAGTTGACAGCAGTGCAATAGCGGCCCAGATCACAATCAGTATGCTGAACAGGCCGATGTGTCCGCTGTTTGTCTCGGTGAAGAATCTTGCCACTATCTTGTCGAGGTGCTCGGTGAGCGCAATCGTTTCCTCGGAACCGGATGCGGCTCCGGTCGTGCCTTCCGGGACGTCGGGGGCGGGACTCTTGAACGCTGAGAGATTGGCCTGCTCATAGACAAAATCCTTCACCTTTTCACCGATGTCGCTGTAAGCGGGGAAGGACTGGAATATCAGGAGCGTTACGATGGCCAGCGGGACAATACCGAAGACGGTATGGTACGACAGGGCGGCGGCCTGCTGGCCGGAGCGGTTCTTCTTCAGGAGCCTGGCGCAGTGCGACCACAGCTTGATTTGAAAAACGACAAAGCGGCTCGCCTTGCCGAGCTGCGTGCTGGGTGTGGACAAAAGCTCTTTGAGCTTCAGCATCTCTATCCCCTTTCAGTCAGATGGCGCACTTGGTAACAGACATGTTACAGGATGAACCGATTTGAGCTACTTAAATAATCCGTCAAGAAGTTCTAATCCTTTCTGTATTGCCTGGTCTTCGAGAAGCTTGCCGGTATCGAGCTGAGGTTTATCGACGGTTCCCTTGAGCGGCAGCGTGATCCTCACGCCTCGCGTCTCGGCGCCGACTCTGGCCGTCCTGCCGGCGGTGGTGTAGGGCAGGGTGACTGTCATATCCAGACTCTTGTCCAGGCCGATAGCGCCTTTGAAATTGACCGGATTGTTACCGACGTCCATCTGCATATTGTCGTAACGCAGAATTCCGTCCTTAAGCACAAATTGTGTGGGATGGATGGTAATATCCGCCCCGCTCGCACCGCCGCCGGCTAACGAAAGAATCTGTCCGAGCAGGTCCGAGGCCTGGAGCCGCAGCTTGGTGATGGAGATTGTGCCGATAATGACGGCTTTGTTCTTGGCGTTGTTGTCGAGCGGTATGGCAAGCTGCTCGCAATTGAAGTTCGCAATGCCACTGACGTTGACGGCGTTTGCGAAAATCGGGTTGACATATTTCAGGAGCGTGGCGGTTGTCTGGTCGTTGACCTTGATGTCCTTTACTATTTGCATCGGCTTGGCCGTCTTGAACAGAGTTGGTTTCTGCGTGAAATCGGCCTCGGCGCCAAAATTGAGTTGGCCCTCATTCACGACCGTCGTGAACGGCGTGATTTTCAACATGCCGTTTTGAACCTGGATGTCAACATCGGTCAGGCCGAAATCCAGCCCCATATAACCGGCCTGCTTGAAGCCCACTTTGGCTTTGGCGTTCAGGTTCGCCATCAGCTTGTCGACCTGGTCGGCCGGGTATTCGCTGATGAAACTGACCGCATCTTTTCGTTTACCCTGAAGATTAAGGCCCTCCGGCAGGAAACGGGCCGTAACGGGACTAAGGGCCGCCCAGTCGTATTCGCATTCCGCCTGACCCTGCAATGTGGTCTTGCCGTCTTTGGTGAGCCGGCTGAACTGGCCGTTGGTAAACTTCAAGTTTATCAGCGGGCTGTCGAGCTGGATATCCTTTGCGCTTATGTCCATATCTGGGTTCGCTTCGACATCGAAAGCGAGTGTGACATCACCCGGCTCGAAAGGTTTCGTTCCCGGCGAGGTGAGCTTGAGACCCTTGACCTTCGTCGAGTTGGTCGTGATTTTATACGTGCCCTTTTCCGAGCTGAGCATGATAGGCGCTTCGGCGATGCCGAACAGTTGCATGTCCTTCGGGAACGATGCGAACGTGACCAGCAGCGGCTGGAGCTTGCTGAGGTTTACGTCGCTTGCCGAGACCGCCAGTCGCATAGGCTTGGCCGCGTCTTTGTTCATCGGTATAACGCCGTTCTGCACACTGACGTTGCCGAAACTCGTGCCGGCCTTCAGGGATCCGATGTTTATAAGGCCGTTCTTGCTGTCAATCTCGACGGACGAAGCGATTTCGGCCATCGGCTCGGAGATGCTCTTTCCGTCGGCCGAGGTGAGGACAAGGTTCTTTATCGTCGATGATGCGGCAGTCGTAATCTTCTGGTCGGTGATGGAAACCTGCCCCTTGCTCGCAAACTCGCCGGACATCTTGTATTGCCCGATATCTATGAACTGGCCCAATTCCGATTGAAGTTTTGTCAGATTCGTCTCGACGTTGTACTTGATCGATTCTGTGGTACCAGCGCAACTGATCTTGGCAAAAGATGCCGAGACATCCAGCTTGTCGAAACTTACACCAGTTTTATCCGGCGACATTTGCGCTTCGGCACGTATCGGTTCGGACAGGGCAATCTTCTTGCCCTCGACTTCGCCTTCCAGGGCGGTAAGCGTGGCGTTGGCTCGCAGTTGTTTTCGACCGGCCTGAGTGGCAGTCTCGATGCTGCCGTTCAGTTGGCCCGAGGTGACTCGCATTCCTTCTTTGAGCCCCAGAGTCTTGGGCATCTGCGAAGATACGGCGGCGACGTCGCAGTTGAAAGTGCCTTTCAGGCTGTAATTCGAGCCGGGTGCGAGGAAATCGGTCAGCGACTTAAGCGTGGTGGGAACAGACCCGCCGGCCGTGACGGAGGCCCAGTCGCTCTTGAGCTGAAGGTTGTCGATGTTTATTGTTTCTGCCCCCTGACTGAGCTTGACGCCGGCTTCGAGAGTGCCGGTTTGCAGTCTGTCGCCTTTGAGCTGCTCGGCCGTTATATCCAGATTTTTGCCCTTGAGGTCCGCGGTCAGGTTCTCAATCTTGCCGTCTTTGATTTTGCTGTTAACGTGACCAGCCAAAAGGCCCTTGGCATCGACTTCGACTCCGGCCAGCGCGAAGATAGGCCCCAGTGATTCGAGGTCCAGGCCGTTGACATCGATTGTCAAATCGCCGCTGGTTCCCTTCAGGCTCCATCCCGCCTGCTTGCCGGGAGTTACGCCGCTGACAACCTCGATTTTCGCGGGCTTGCCAGCCTGTGCCACGATCATGTTCAGACTGAAATCCGTCTGCTGTCCCGGTGGTTGCAGGTTGAGTGTTGAGTTTATCTGCGAAAGGACGACTGTGCCGGCTTTCGGGTCGGTCACCTTGAAGCTGCCGTCGTTGAGAACCAGTTCCATTCTGCTCACCGGCAGTGCAATCGGCCCTGCCCTCTGGTCGGCGGACGGCTTTTGTTCGCGGCTGCCGGCTTGCGGCTGCTGCTCTTTGAGGTTTATCGCGACGTTCGGCTTGTCAATCAGGGTCCGGCCCAGCGACAGGCCGCCCGTCAACAGAGAGGCGTACTGCGGCTTTGCGGCTATCTGTCTGACCTGGACGGAAATCCCACCCGCGTCGTCGTTGAAACTGAAATCGTCGATCCTGATGCCCTTGAGCCAGCCCATCGAAAGGTCGGCGAAGTTCGCTTCTCCGGCCATCGAGCTGTTGATTCTCGCCAATATCATCCTGCGGCCGCTCTGCGACGAGATGAATACGGGTAAGAGCAGGAACGCTACGACAATCAGAAGAACTGCCAGCCCCAAGACCAGCTTGAATACTCTTTTGCCGGACTTTTTCCGCGTTTCTGTCTTGGTGGTTTTTTCGTCTCCCATCATTGTGACCCCCGAAAAAGAATTAGTCCATAATAGCACAAGCTATGGACAGTGTGAGAACACAAGGCACACGACTTCTGTCCTGTGCCCTTACGACTTGTGTTTTCCCGGCGAAGTTAATCGAGCATTATTTCGTCGGATTTGTGCCTGATCAGCTCGTCAACCTTGTCGCTGAGCTGCTTGGTAACGTCGTCGATTTGCTTCTTTGCTTTCTCCAGGTCGTCTTCAGTGATGGCCTTATCCTTCTGCACCTTTTCGAGGTGCTTGTTTGCGTCCCTTCTAATATTGCGAATGCTCACCTTTGCCAGCTCGCCGGTTTGTTTGGCCTGCTGAACGAGCTGCTTTCTTCGTTCCTCACTGAGCGTAGGGATATTGAGCCTGATTATCTTGCCGTCCACAATCGGCGCGATGCTCAGGTCGCTGGCCTTGATTGCCTTTTCTATCTCTTTGATGGAAGCCGGGTCGAACGGTTTGATTACGATCATATCCATCTGCGGCGTCGCCAGCGTTGCCATCTGTTTCAAGGGCGTGGGCGTTCCGTAGAAATCGGCCTTTATGTTCTCGACCAGCCCGGTCGAAGCTCTGCCGCTGCGAACGGTCTTCAGCTCGTCGTGCAGGATTTCGACCGCCTTGTTCATTTTGGATTCGGTATCTGCGACTGTTCCTTTAGTAGGCATCTTCAACCTCGTTCTTTACTGCGATCTGCTCATTCGGCCGTTGCGATGAGCTGGGCGGCCGGCAACTACAAACTATGAATCATGACCGATATAGGTCCCGACTCGCTGGCCGCAAAGGGTTTTTGTTATGTTACCTCTCTCGAAAATATTTAAGACGACAATCGGAATATTGTTGTCCCGGCAGAGACTTATTGCCGAATGGTCCATTACTCGCAGGTTTTTCGCAAGCACTTCCTCGTAAGACAATTTCTCGAACAGTTTTGCCTCCGGGTCCTTCTCCGGGTCGGCGCTGTAAACGCCGTCAACTTTCGTCGCTTTTATGAGCAGGTCCACGTCGAGTTCCGCAGCCCTCAAGGCGGCGCACGTATCGGTGGTAAAGAAAGGATTTCCCGTTCCGCCGGCCAATATGGCGACCCTGCCCCGTTCGAGGTGGCGAATGGCCCTTCTGCGAATAAACGGTTCGCACATCGCCGCTACTTCGATCGCGCTGAGTACCCTCGTCGGCTGGCCGAGCTTTTCGAGCGTCTCCTGAAGCGCGCAGGCATTGATGATAGTTGCCAGCATCCCCATATAGTCGGCGGTGTTTCTCGGTATGTGGCAGACTTGCGAGAAGCTTTCCCCCCGAAGGAAATTGCCGGCGCCGACTACTATAGCCACCTGCGGTCCGAGCTTGCAAATCTCCGCAATCCTCTCGGCTATCGATTCCAGCGCCGAGCCGTCAATCCCAAACTCACCGGGTTTACAAAAACTCTGCCCCGAAAGCTTTAACAGCACGCGATGAAATTTGTTCTCAGCCATTTTCCTGCATCTGATGAAGCGCATCTCGCATCTCGCATTTCGCTTCACGATTCACGAGATACGTCCTTTATCCGACTTCGAAGCGGACAAATCTCCTTAACTTCGCCTGGCCCCCGGCCTGTTTGGCGGCATCGGCAAGAACCTTCTCTACGGTTCTGCTGTCATCCTTAACGAACGGCTGTTCGAGAAGACAATTCTCGGCGTAGTACTTCCGCATTTTGCCTTCTACGATCTTGTCCATAATGTTTGCGGGCTTGTTCTTGACCTGCTCGGCGAAAATGGCCTTCTCCCGCTCAATCGTCCCGGGGTCGATACCGTCCTTGTCCAGTGCCAGCGGTTTGGTCGCGGTAATGTGCATTGCTATATCGCAAGCCGCCTGCTTGACCGCGTCCGAAGACGCCACGGCCTCTTCGCTCGTATCGATCTGGATCATTGTGCCGACTTTTTCGTTGAAGTGAATGTACGTACTGATAAGCCCCGCGCCCTCGAGCTTGTACCTTGCATAGTCCCCTACCTGGGTCTTCTCGCCTGTCTTGCTGACCGTCTCGGTGAGGATATCGCCGAATCTCTTGCCGTCAATACTGGCTTCAAGCAGGTTATCGGCCCCTTCTTCGGCGGGGCAAGCCAGCGCGAAATCAATCATGGTCTTCGCCGTAGCGACGAAATCGTCACTCTTGGCCACAAAATCGGTTTCACAGCAAAGTGTCGCCATGGCCGCCGTCTTTCCGTCAGGCGTGCTCTTGCAAACGACCAGGCCTTCGGAAGTCTCACGTCCGGCACGTTTGGCAAGGGTTGCAAGACCCTTCTTTCTCAACACGTCTATAGCCTGTTCGATATTTCCGCCGGTCTCCTGGAGAGCCCGCTTGCAGTCCATCATTCCCTGGCCACTTATCTTCCGCAGCTCCATCACGCTTGCTGCTGAAATTTCCGCCATCTTGAAAACTCCTATTCTCTCGTAATATGTAAATTGTTACTGCCGGTTTATGCAAATCGGCGGTGGAGCCGCCGACTAAGGACCAGGGATTATCCGCACCTGGTCTTTTTGCTTTCCTATTTCTGTTCCTGCTGTCCGGCCTGGTCTTCCTGCGAGACGGCAGCTTCAGTCTGAACCGAACTTTGCTCAACGGTGCTGACCGTCTGGTGCCGCTCTTCGCTGGCGCGAGGCATCGTAGGTCTCTTCGGGCGAACTCGCCTGGCCCGCGGCGGTGCTTCCTGGCGGGCTGCAACCATGGTCTTGCCGATGGCCACCGCATCAGCCAGTTCATTGAGCAACAGGTCAACCGCGCGTATGGAATCATCGTTTGCCGGGATTGCCACATCGACCGTGTCGGGGTCGGAATCGGTATCGAGCAGTCCTACAGTAGCTATGCCAAGCTTCTTTGCCTCTCGCAGGGCCAGATATTCTTTCTTGGCGTCAACCACCACAACGGCGCCGGGCAGATGAGCCATAGCGCGGACGCCCTGGAGGTTGCCCGTTATCTTTCGCATCTCGCGTTTGAGTCTCGATGCCTGCTTCTTGCTCTCGCTGTCGAGCATTCCGTCTTCGCTCATGGCTTCAAGCTGCTCGAGCCTTTGCAGCCGCAAACGTATCGTTCTGAAATTCGTAAGCATTCCGCCAAGCCATCGTTGGGAGACATAGTGCATGCCGCACTTGCCGGCGACAGACTCCACTGCTTTCTGGGCCTGACGCTTCGTGCCCACAAAAACAACGTCCTTGCCGGATGAGACTATCTCGGCAAGGAGTTTCTTGGCTATCAGCAAACCCTTGAGGGTCTTTTTGACATCGATAATGTGGATATTGCCGCGTTTTGCGAAAATGAACGGAGCCATTTTCGGATTCCATCGGCTCACACCGTGCCCAAAATGGACCCCCGCGTTAATCAGTTTACGTGCCAACTCTTTAGCCACAAAAGATCTCCAAACAATTTAGAAAACTTGACTTACAGCCATATACAAACAGACAAACTACGAAAACTAATGCAAATTACGGAATATGTCAAGGATTTATGTTGATAAATTTTTGCCTGGTGGGGGTGATTTTCAGGGCCGCTGCCGCCGGGCAAAAAAATACCCCTCAGCCCCCGCTGATACTCGAAGCCGGCTATGACCGGCCAGCCGCGTTACGAGCAATTTGAAGGTCCTGACCGTCCGCTGAAGTGCCGGTTCGGACGGTTTTTTCAGTACCAGATCGTGATTATGATGTTAGGCTCGGTTTTCTTGGCCTGAATCTCGCCCGTGACGACATTCGTTCGCTTCACCGTCACGCCCGGATTTTCCCTCAGCCACTTGGCAATCTGCTCGTCAAGAAAGGCTATTGCGCCAGGGTGCAACTTCGTGAAAAAGGTCTTCACACCCTCGATTCGCTCCTCGCCGGAACCCGCCATTTCCTGCGACTTTTGGACCCTCACGGGCGATACACTCGGCCTGACGGCCGGTCCCGGAATTCCGACCTTCGGTTTGGCCACCGGTCCCGGAATCCCGATTTTCGGTGCCTGAGCGGTACCGCCGCCGCCCAAATCAAGGGGTGAATGTGAGACACCCATCCCGCTCGTGCCCGCGTTGTCGAAGGGAATCGGCTTGTCAAGGTCCTGGTTGCCAAAATTGCTGCCGTCAAAATTGTCCATAGACTGTCCTCTACTAAGAATCCGATTTTGGTGATTGCCCCCTGGTGCGATACTGCCGACGATTAGGATAGAAACAACAGCGTGATTTGGCTGGTGATATCATTATTTCGCTTGTTTCTTCTGGGTTTTGTTACGCTTTGCTCTGAGCCTTGCTCACTTAAGCCTTTGTTTTCTCGGGTTCCTTCGTATTTTGGGTCTTGGGGGTGTTGTCTTTGGATGCAGATTTCTCGGCCCCGGCTCCGGACGTATCAGAGCCTTCATTCTCGGTCTTCTCAGCGCCTTCGGTCCCTTTGTCGGCGTCTGCCTGGGCTTTCCTGGCGTCGGCCAGGGCCTTCTCTGCGGCGGCTTTGGCTTCTTCGGCGGCTTTGGCCTTTTCCGCCTCGGCCTTCATATTGTTCAATTCTTCCTCGGCTTTTTCGGTTCGCTCGTTTGCTTCCCTGACGTCGATCCGGGCCTGTGCCTTCTCCACTTCGGCCTCGAGGCGCAATTGCTCGGCTTCGTCAAGCACCTGCTCGTGCGCTACCTCGCGGGCTTTGAGCCCGAACGGGTCCGTAATCATTTCGCCCAGGCCCGTCGGAGAATCCGGCTCATGTTTTCTCTGGATTGTTTTCATCACTTCATCTTTAGGCGCGCCGTCGGTCGAAATGGTAGGAGTAAGTATGAAGATAGTCTCGACCGCCCGCTGCTCGGTATCTTCGCTGCTGAACAAGTAGCCGATGATAGGTATGTCTTTCAGTATCGGAACACCGCGGACGACGGCAAACTCCTCGTTCTTTCTTATCCCGCCGATTATCAGACTCTCGCCCTGACGGATGCGGTTTTCCTTATTCGTGATTTCCTTCCTTGTTATGATAGGCACCTGCTTGACGCCCTCGGGGGTATTCTTCGAGCCGAGTATTGCGGTGGTTTCCAGCCCGATATAGCCGTCGCCAAAGACATGGGCCGTAACCTCGAGCGAGTCAATTACCTCTTCATATAAAGTACTTGTCTCCAAATAGTCTGATACCGTGGAGCGCATTGTTGTCCTGTCTAACGGAACTTTCTGCATAGAGGAGACTTTGGCCGTTCCGCCGTTAACCACTTCGAGCGTCGGATTCATCAGAATCTTGAGGTAACCTCTCGATTCGAGAAGGTCAATCAGGGCCGTAAAGGTATGGCCCGCTTTGCCCGCGCTCAAAAACCCGATGTTAAGACCCATTCTGGATCGCGCCACCTCTCGCATCGAAGCCCCGGGGAACGCGGGAAGATATGCGTCGTCCTGTACCAACTGCTGAACGTCGGCTCCGAAAGCAGTCCCGCCCGGCTTCATCGTGACGCTTTCACCGAACAAGTTCTCAATCGCCAGTGTTGTTTCCCGGTCGAAGGTCATGTCCGCATAGACCTCTGATATCAGACAGTCTATCTTGACCTGAATCGGTTTGACATCTACCTGTTCGAGAACTTCCAACACCGCCTGGGCGTCTTCCTGAGCCGGACATCTCACGATCAACTGATTGGTGGCGGGATTGCTGCTGACAGTATAGTCCACCATTTTCGTCTCTTTGCCTTTGGCATCGAAAAGCTTGGTGGCGAATTGCTCGTGGATTATGTTCTTCAAGTCGTCGGATTTGTGATATTTGCAGAAGTAAGACAGCTTCCACTCCGGCGTACCGCCCACTACCTGCTCGAAGATTTTGGGCGGGGTCTTATAGACCTCGGGCACGGAAACATTTGGCTCGTCGGTTACGTTAATCTGCAGCTCGCGGAGTGTTCTTTCGGCTTCACGCTCGGTGTCTGTCTGGGCAAAAATGCTCCCCAAACCTCCGATCCCCAGCAAGATTAGTACACCCACGGCTCCGTTTAACCATTTACTGCGGCCTTTTTGGCTAATTATGATCATAGTTTCACGACCGCCATTGTAATCCCGGGCTTTACAAGCGGGTTATTGCCGTTACTGCGCCGCCCACTTGTATATAGACGGGACATCAGGTTATTGTATTGCATATCTTTGTATCGTCAAGTATATTACCATCCAATTAGCGAAAATATTTCCTTTTTTTTGGGGTCAAATCGCGTTTTTTTGATATTTTGTGGAGGTTATGGCAGGCAGGAGACAAAAAATCACTGTTGGTTTTGTGGCTTTAGGTTGTCCCAAGAATGTGGTCGATAGCGAAAGGATGCTCGCTGAAATTGCGCAGGCCGGCCTTCCGATAACTACTGAGACTGATAATGCTGACGTTGTTGTTATCAATACCTGCGGTTTTATTGCCCCAGCCAAAGCCGAGTCGCTCGAAGCGATAAGACGCGCCGTGCAGTGCAAGCGCAGAGGCGCAGTAAAGAAAGTCCTTGTAGCGGGCTGTCTCTCCGAGAGAATGGGCCCGGAACTTTTTAAAGAAGTTGACGGCATCGATGCTGTTATCGGTCTGGATCAGCGGGATAAAATTGCTGAGATTATCAAAAAAGTTTTTTCTACCGGATATGTTGGCGGTGATCGAGATGCCGGTCCGAATCGGCCGGCGCCTGCAATCAGTCACCATGTCCTCGATGACAGGTGCAGGCTGCTTATCACTCCGCCGCATTGGGTGTACCTGCGAATCGGCGAGGGCTGCAATCACCGCTGCTCGTTTTGCACGATTCCAGCGATCAGGGGCCCGTTCCGAAGCAAGCCCGCAGAACTCGTTATTGCCGAAGCGGAGGAATTGGTTTCAGCCGGCGCGGTGGAACTGAACGTAATCGCGCAGGATACCACCTATTACGGGCGCGATTTCAAACAGAAGACCGCGTTGCCCGCTCTTCTCAAAGCCCTTGAGAAAATCGACGGTCTCGCCTGGATTCGGCTGATGTACATGTACCCCGCGGAAATCGACGATGCACTGATCGAGACTATTGCCGCCAGCGAAAGAATCGTGCATTACCTTGATATACCGATTCAGCACGTAAACGACGGCATCTTAAAGTCGATGCGTCGGCCCGACACCAAAGACAAGCTGCATGCCCTCGTGGAGAAATTGCGCAAGGCGATGCCCGATATTGTGCTGCGCACGACGCTCATGGTCGGCTTCCCCGGCGAAACCGACCGGCGGTTTGCCGAGCTTGTGGACTTCGTCGAGTGGGCGCGGTTCGATGCGCTCGGCTGCTTCGAGTTCTATCCGGAGTCCGGCACCGCCGCGGCTCAAATGCCGGCTCAGGTTCCCGGCCCGGTCAAACAGCAGCGGCTCGAAGAGCTGATGCTCACCCAGCAGGCAATCGCCTTTGAAAAGAACAAGAGCAGAATCGGCGGCAGAGTGACTTGTCTTGTCGATTCGGCGGATGAAGGTCTTTGCCGCGGCCGGTACTACGGCCAGGCGCCCGACATCGACGGCGTCTGCATCATAGAGAGCTGCTCGGCGGGACCGGGACAATTCATCGACACGGCCGTTACCGGAACAAGAGATTATGATCTGGTCGTTAAGCAAATGCAGAATTGAATTACCCCCCCCGGCAAAGCACATCCTATTGCAAATTTTCGCTTTTTCGCCGATATTGCTGCTTGTGAAGGGATTTGCGACGGAGTAAACTTCATGCTATGGTAAAGTCTATCCCGAATATTCTGACTTTCGGCCGGCTCGTGCTGACCATCATTTTTCTGGTCATGATTCTCCTGGCCCCGCCGTATTACGCCGATGGTGAAGTGCCGTTTCCGGGTTTTCTCGACGTCGCTTTCATCCTTTTTGTCATCGCCGGCCTGACCGACATCGCCGACGGCATAGCGGCCCGAAGGCTCAACGTCACGAGCAAATTCGGGCGAATGGTCGATCCTCTCGCGGACAAGATCTTAGTCTGCGGGGCGTTCATTTGCTTCGCGTTGATTGGCGAACCGAAGCTTTTCACCCTTGGTCCCGCAGCATTGGCCGTGATTCACTGGTCGGTGGCGGCCGTATTGATAGCCAGAGAACTTTACGTTACGGTCTTGCGACACGTCGCTGAGGCCCGCGGAGTCAATTTCGCCGCGACCGCTTCCGGAAAGATCAAGATGTTCCTTCAATCGTTCGCTATCGGCACCGTCGTCATCAAGATGGCCCACGTCCAGACCGCCGCCTGGGGCAACTGGTTCGCATCGGCGGTTTTCATACTGATGCTGACGGCCACGGTCATATCGGGTTTCAGGGCGACAAAGCGGCGGCACGGCCAAAAAGCAACTTAAAAAGGAAAGAGGCTTATGAAAAAGCGATTCTTTGACGCAGCGAAACTGGTGGTTTTCTGTGCGGCGGCCGGTATGCTCACGAGCGCAACTATTGCACAAGAGAAGTTCATGCCGCCGATTTCGCAAGGCAAGGTCTGGAAACTGGCGTGGAGCGACGAATTCGAGGGCGACAAGCTCGACGAGTCGAAGTGGGAGATATTGGGCGACTCGAAACGCCGTGACGGCTACTGGGTCAAGGAAGATTCCTACCTGGACGGCAAGGGAAATCTGCTCGTCCGCACGAAAAAGGACGGCGACAGATACACATCAGGAGCCCTGCGCACCAGAGGCAAATTCGAGCATAAATTCGGCTACTGGGTCTGCCGGTCCAAGTTCCCCACGCAGGAAGGGCACTGGCCTGCGTTCTGGATGCATGCCGACACCGTCGGTAAGATAGGAGACGAAGGCAGGGACGGCACGGAAATAGACATCATGGAAAAACCCTGGCGCGAGGATAAAATCACGCAGAACCTGCACTGGGACGGCTACGGCAAAGAGCACAAAAGCGCAGGGACCGGGCAAATCGTAATCCCCGGCGTCAGTGAAGGCTTTCATACGTTCGCTTTGCATTGGACGCCGGAGCAATACGTCTTCTACGTTGACGGCAAAGAAACCTGGCGCACCAGCGCCGGCGGAGTCTCGCAGGTGCCCCAGTACGCAAAACTCACCGAGGAAATCGGCAAGTGGGGCGGCGACATAACAAAAGCGAAACTGCCTGATTACTTCGTCGTCGATTACGTCCGCGTCTATGACATGGTCGAGCAGGGCGGTCCGGTCTCGGCCGAAGAGACAATCCGCAGGGCCGTGAGCGTCACGCCATCGCCGCGTCAGCTTGTTTGGCAGCAGCTTGAGTTCATTGGCTTCGTCCACTTCGGCGTCAACACGTTCACCGGCCGTGAATGGGGCACGGGCACCGAAGACCCGAAAATATTCAATCCCGAAAAACTCGACACAGACCAGTGGTGCCGGATGGCCAAGGCCGCCGGGATGAAGCAGGTAATCCTTACGGCCAAGCATCACGACGGGTTCTGCCTCTGGCAGACGCGATATACGACGCACTCGGTCGCTTCGAGCGATTGGCGCGGCGGCAAAGGCGACGTGCTGCGCGACCTGACCGATTCGTGCCGTAAGTACAGGCTGAAAGTCGGAGTCTATCTCTCGCCCGCCGACCTCTACCAGATCGAGAACGCGCAGGGCCTGTACGGCAACCTGAGCAAGTACTCCGAGCGGACTATCCCGCGCGAAGTGCCAGGCCGGCCATTCAGCGACAAGCGCACCTTCAAATTCGTCGTCGACGACTACAACGAGTACTTCCTCAACCAGCTCTTCGAATTGCTCACCGAGTACGGGCGGATTCACGAGGTCTGGTTCGACGGCGCGACCCCAAAAAGCAAGGGTGGGCAGAAATATACTTACTCGCAGTGGTACGAGATGATCCGCGAGCTGGCCCCCGGGGCGGTGATATTCGGCAAAGGCCCGGACGTGCGATGGTGCGGCAACGAGGCAGGGCGCGCAAGGGCCGCCGAGTGGTCCGTTATCCCGATAGATGCGCCGGTCGGCGAGTTCGAATGGCCCGATATGACGGCTCAGGATTTGGCGAGCGTGGGCAAGCTGCAGGATACGCTTAGCAAAGGCGGCTACCTGCACTGGTATCCCGCCGAGACCGATACTTCGATCCGACACGGCTGGTTCTGGCGCGACGAAACCCAGCAAGTCAAGACCACCGAGCATATCCTCGATGTTTGGTACAACTGCGTCGGCGGCAATTCCGTACTGCTGCTGAACGTCCCGCCCAACCGCGACGGCCTGTTCGCAGAGCGAGACTGCAAGGTGCTAACCGAACTTGGCTGGATACTCGATGAGACTTTTAAGACCAACCTGGCCGCCGGCGCGAAGGCCAGCGCCTCTGATACGCGCGACCGCGAATTCAGGGCCGCCAACGCGCTCGACGGAAATACCGACACCTGCTGGATGCCGCCGGACGGCGCGACGCAGGCCGAGCTGATGGTGACTTTGGACGGACAAAAGACCTTCAACGTCGTAATGTTCCAGGAGCAAATCCGCTATTACGGCCAGAGAATCGCAAAGTTCGCCGTCGAGGCACAGGTAGAAGGCAAATGGCAGCAGATAGCCGAGGGCCAGACCGTAGGCTACAAAAAAATCTGCCGTACCGAAGATGTCACCACCAACAAAATAAGAATCCGAATCACAGACTCCCGCCTCTGCCCCACAATCGCCAACATAGCCCTATACCACGCCCCGCCAACCCCAAATTAACCACAGCCTGCCCCGAGCGCAGCCGAACGGGAATGAACAGCATGGGCAAGCAAGTTGCCCATCCTGCAAAACTTAAGCCAAATCAATATTACGACAGGTAACGAAAAGCACTTTCGTTTTCACACGGATCAAAAGACTAACGAATGAGGAATCACATCCTGGTTGCAGTAAACGGTCCGTAGATATCATTAGTTTCGTTATTAGGTTGTCATCTTCGAGCAGGCAAAAGAAGGGTGCTTCACTGTCAGCGGGCGAATCACCTTTTGGGATTGCGTTTTCGCTCTGGGGTATCCTCAGCGAATCGAGTAATGTCTTGAGTCGGTTGTCTATATCACCTGCTTGGGTAACAATTGCACCAGGAGGTTCTGGCCTTAGCATTATGATGTCCAATTCTGCGATGGCCTTCATACGAACTGATATTAAGGGACGAAAGTTAAATCCTGAGAGTTCAAAGAGACAACAAGGCTCTTCCCGTTCATTATCATCGTACACTAAGCCAGAGTCTGGACGATTACTGAAGGGGGGTTGCAAAGTCAATTCGCGCAATTGAGAATGGAATGCACGACGAAGAGCCTGCTTGTCTTTTACAGAACCATTCGCTCTTAATAGTCCCTCGTACTTTAGTGTGAATTCCATGGTGACTCTCCCATACGGTTCATTTTTTCCTGTACTTTCTTATTCACGTAATATTGAGGTATGACGCAATTCAATTTCCTTTCCTGATGAGAAATATTTCTATCGGTTCATGCTTTTCCCTGTTTCGAGCCTCTGCTTTTTCACTTCTTTGGTTGGATGATATACGAAGTATGGCGTGGATTCAAAGGAAAAATGTTTTGAATGTCATGGCGCTTAGGTTCGCGGGTGGTGTCGATGTGTTAACGTAAGATGTCATCTCGACTGGAGCCAAAGGCGGAATGGAGAGATCTGTTTTAAATAGATTCCTCCGCTCACTGCGTTCAGTCGGAATGACAGCCGGTGCATTTGCTCTTTCCGTGCAATGACAGCGGAAGGGGGCAAAGAACATGAATAAGAAAAACTCTGCGGTTAGAATACGGGGCTTGTTTGTGCGCATTTCAATTGACAATCGCACAAGTCATCGCTATGATGATAGAATTAAAATTGCTGTTACGGAGGACGAATTAACTTATGTCAAATAAAGGATTTACGCACCTTCACCTGCACAGCCAATATTCGCTGCTGGATGGAGCCATCGCGTTCGAGCCGCTATTCAAGCACTGCAAGAAGCTCGATATGGA
>JBDREF010000410.1:0-14966 GCA_043820045.1 Planctomycetota bacterium
TTCTTGCGGGCCGTTTTCAAGGCGGGTCCCACCTTAATGTTTCTGGGCACGGCCTGGAGCAGGGCGGCTCGCATCTGTTCGGCGTCATGGAAACGCTTGTCGGGGTCAACCGCCAGGACTTGCTTTAGAAAGGCGACAAAGGCAAGGTTGGTCTTGCCTCGAAGGCGCTCGCAGCCCCGCGGCGGCCAGCGAAAAGGCCATCTTGGCAGAAAACCGGTGATGTATTCGTAGAGTATCAGACCGACGGCGAAACAGTCACTGCGAAAAGTCGGCCGGCCGTAAGCCTGCTCGGGCGCGACATAGCCGGGCGTACCGAAATCGTCGATAGTCCTCATCCTGCCTTTGATTTGCAGGCCGATACCGAAATCACCTAATGCGGCCCGGCCGTTCGGAAAGAGGAAGATGTTGCCGGGTGTAACGTCGCAATGGACCATGCGTTTTCGGTGGGCGTAGGTCAGGCCGTCGAGGACCTGGGCGGTAATCGAGATGATCCTGCGGACGGACATGGGTTTCGAGCAGTCGGCCAGCGTGCCGACCGACAGCTCGGTCGCTAATACGGCGTGCCCGTCGATGATCTCGGCGTTCTTGACCGGCATGATGTGCGGATGGCGCAGTTGGGCTACCAGGCGTATTTCGCGGAGCAGTGCCTGGTTGTCGCGTTTGCCGTGGATATCGGCTAAGGGTATCTTCAGGGCTACCCAGATGCCCTCTACCGAGTCTTTGGCCTTCCAGACCTCGCAGCTTCCGCCCTCGCCAAGCGGTTTTGCCAGTTGGTATTTACCCAATTTCTGGCCGCGTTTGAGGTCCAGACTCGATACGCCGCTCGTCCTGATTTTGCTTATATTCGCTGACCGAACCATATCGGAATCAATTTCGCCAAAATCCCGAACAAGTCAACAAAATTCTCGCCAAATGTCAAACAGAACGCCACGGCTCGCGCCGGCAAGATCAGTCAAACTTGACAACGGCCTGCCCATAGATGTGCTGAGAGAGCTAATACCGAGACATCAACGCAGACTTTGCTGTCTGCTGTCTGAGTCTTATGTGTGGGGCTGAAGGTCTGTATTTTGTTATCTCAGATACGGCCGCTTGCCTGATAGCCATTGAATTATGGTGAAAAGTCGTATATACTGGATGGCAGTGCCCTTCGTATAGTTCGTGTATTGCATGGAAAGAAGTAGAAACCAGCAACAGACAAGACGAGGTTCAGCTTGTTTGCAGCGGTGGCGATTTGAATGGGTTATAGAAAGAGAAAGTTCCTATCGTGGTTTTTGAGAAGGCGCGGCGAGACATTGAGGGCTGCCTGGTTGTTTTGCATCTGGCTGGCACTTGGCGGCGGTTGCGCTAGTGTTCGGATTACCGACCCTGCAAGGACAGCCACAGAACAGTTCTTGCTGTCGCAGGCCGGCGTGAAGGCTGTAGAACTGTTGTCATTCGAAGCAATCCAGGGGCGCAGCGTTTTTCTGGATGTGGCCCATTTTGCCCCGATGGAAAAGGATTTTGTATTGGGTGAATTCAGAGCAAAACTGCTGCACTCCGGGGTACGAGTCTCGCCTAAGCGAGAAGATGCTGAAATCATTGTCGAGGTACGCAGTGCGGGGGTGGGTATAGACCGGTATGAATCTCTGTTCGGGATACCTTCTTTGACGGCTCCGTCCGGCACCGCTTCAGCCGCTCAAGTGGCAACCTTGGTCACTCCGGAAATTGCCATCACGAAGAAGATCAGGCAGATCGGGTTCGCCAGCGTTGCTTATGTTGCCTATTGGGCGGATAGCGGTGACGTAGTTGCCAGTTCCGGACCAGTCATAGGAAAGACCTACCGCGAGGATTGGTGGTTGCTCGGTTTCGGCCCGCGGACTATTGGCACTATACCGCCTGTGGACCACCAATCAGATTGAGCGCAAGGGACGTGAGTTCCTGTTGCGGTTTTGTCCTTCTCAGAGGAAATGCAAGTCAAATAGATCGGTAAGTTTATGCGTCGTTGGATACCTCGGATTCTTATCATTCTGCTTGGGCTTTTGTTGGCTGCCGTAGCGACTGCCCAGGTAATACTGCGCACAGACCTGCCAAGACGGTGGACTACACGAATTCTAAGCCGACAGTTGGGTATGAAAGTAACCGCAGGTTCGCTTCGGGCAAGCATGTGGGGAAAGACAACAGTAAAGGACTTTACCCTGAGCCTTCCGATGGAAGAGAGTCCATGCCTGCTCATCCCGGAAGTTCACATCTCTCATAGTGCACTGCCGCTGATTCTGCTCGGAGACTCGGTAACACTTCACTCCGTTAGGGTCATCAATCCCACTGCCAATATCAGAAGGGATGAAAACGGTCGCTGGAATGTCCAGGAATTTGCCTCTTGTCTGCGCCAGTTTGCATCAGGCCAAAACAAGCAGCGAAAGGTCAGATTACCAGAATTAGATATTGTGAATGGCGTATCGGTCGTAACGAATCGCGGCGGTTGTGTCGAGAACATAGGCCCATTATATTTCCACGGCACACCACAGGATTCGGGCCGCTGGGATTTCGACATGAGCATCTCGCCAAATGTTGCGGTCTCTGGGAAAGTAGCGGCAGGTGCTGATTGGACCCACGAGATCAATTTCGATATCAAAGACCTCCACGAGATGGTCGAGGACTTGATTCCTGGCATATCAGACACTCTGTGCATGAGTGGAACACTCTACGGACATATACGTGAAAGCGAGCTAACCGGCAATGTGAAGCTTGATTCGCTACAGTACGGCAAGACACAAACGCAAGGGATACTTGGTGTGAACGTCTCCCCGGCAGGACTTCTCGTGCGGTTCGAAGATATCCTGGTCCGCGGATTTGAATTTCCCGCGGAGGTGTTCAAGATAGCGGGCGGTTCAGCAAAATTAGGCCGAGACGAGTTGAAGGTCGATGGCGTGGGGATAGAAGCTCGCGGTGTTTCCGGAAACCTCACGGGTGATTGGAACTGGACGAGGTCGGATGGAAAGTTCAGCGGCTCGTGGGCCGGGAAGAGCACCCAAAGAGGAATTTACCTTGAGGGAACCTGGGACGGAACCGTGAGCTGGCCGCGAATGGGAAGAAAAGAGGTTGGCGTTTCTATACTCGCTCGGGGAGATTGCCCGTGGGGCGATTGGCGCGGCACGGCGAAGGTACTTGGTTCAGGCGGTACGTTGTCAAGATCGCAATGGCAGGTCTCTGTTCCTCGTCTATCATGCCGATTGAAACACGCCAACATAGCGTTCGAGGATGTCAGGGCTGAAATAGCTGCCGACTGGCCCAAAGTGCGACTTGTTAGTCTGCATTCCACCAATCCGGGAGAATTGAAAGCGGAAGGAGAATTCCATGCGGACAAGGGTAGTTGGACAATCTCGGTTGAGGCTGAGAAATGGAAGGCGGAGGATTGGCAAGATTCACCCGTCGATCTGAGGCTAATAGCCAGCGGAAACAAGCAAGATATAACAGTTGAAGAGTTCCGGGTGGCTCAGAAGAATATGAGACTCGAAGCAGCAGGCAAAGTATCGCTGCCGTCTGCTGAGCTTTGCGACACTCATGCCAAAGCCTCGTGGGTGGTTAACCCGCCACCTGCCGACGCAAAGCGCCTCGGTGGTATTTCAGGCAGGCTGCAATGTGAAGCTGCTATCACGGGGACAGCGTGGCCCGTAAGTCTCCAACTTAGGTCGGAACTCTCAGGGGAGAACATTACCCTAAATAGAAAAGCCATTTCGACCGTGAAGATTCCGTGGCAAGCACAGATTGACAAGGAACGGATCAAATACGAGGCGGAACAGTTTGAGCTTTTTGGCGGCAACTGGAGCATGAGCGGCGAATATGAGTTTTATCAACCATCCAGACAACTAATCCTTAGCGCGTCCGAGGTGTCGCTTCCGCCAATGGTCGAGTTGCTGGGCCTTCCTCTTAAGTCCAAGGGATTGCTGGCCGTGAAACTTCAGGCCGAACTGCCGTCACCTGATATTAACGAATTGACTCTGTCAGGCAGTTGGCACATCCGGGACATGGTTCTTGGAACCATTGAGGCAGAAAGCGCCGACGGAAATGTTCGCATTGACAATGGCGTCGCTATGTTCGACCGGATTCACCTCGAACGCAGCCAGGGTCGGGTTTCAGGCAGCGCACGGTTCGACCTGCATCGACCTCAGTACGTGTCCGTCGAAATGGAGGCACAACAGTGGCCTTTGGACCTGCCAGACCATAATATGACCTTCGTTACGAACGGTAAAGGCAGCGCAACTCTGGATCTGCTGAAACGAACGGCGGAGGGAAAAGGGAATTTAAGCGTGGCCGTGGCAATCAATGATAAGACATTCGGGAACCTCTCGGCTGAGATTGCCGTTAAGGAGCGTACGGTCGACATAAATGACATGACGATAGAAGCTCTCGGCGGTTCTGTTGATGCAACGGCGAGATTTCATCTGGACAACCGCCTTGCAAGCATAGTCAACGCGAAATGGCATGGTTTGGATATTGGAGCGCTTGCCGACTGGCGGGCGGAGTTTAAGGATTTTTCCGGTACATCTTCCGGCATCCTGAGTATTGCGCGGGCCGACGGCAGGCGGCCTCTGGAGCCTCTCAGGCTGGAGATTCTCGCCGATGTATCGGATGGGCATTATCGAAATGTACAGTTTGGCAGTCTTCAGATGTCGGGATATATAGGGAAGAAGAGACTGCTTATTGACCGATCTGAACTTCAAATCATGAACGGCTTGTTGAAGGCCCGGGGAAGTTTCCGGCGACAGGGCGACGGATTCCTGACGTATGTCCTTGCTGACTTTTCACAGCTTTCGCTCGACCAGTTCGTACACGTTTTCCGTCCCGGCGAAAAGAGGGTCCCGGGCCGGCTTACAGGCGACGGAGTGTTGATAGTTTCTTCAGATTTCCACCGAATGACAGGCGAAGCCAACGTTCTTCTTACTGAATCGGACCTGGCGAACACAGTTATCGTGAGTACTCTGCATAACGCCATGAATGTAAGGTTCGGCCAGACACAGCCGACAGGCCAGGGACAAGTAAGGCTCCGCTTCGAAGGTTCCGCAGTCAGAATTCCAAGCTTCACGTACTTCAATCGTGGGATTGAGATTCGCGGAATGGGGGCTGTCGACGACCTCACGCAGGGAAGTACAAGCCCGATCAAAGGTTATGCCATCGGTTCCGTAAGGCCGCTCAAGGGCACCCGCCTGCCCGGCACAGAAGACCTGGATCGGCTTATGGCCGCCCTTCAATCCGGTGTTTCCTCAGTGGAAGTGAAGGGGACTTTGGGACAGCCGGAGGCCGCGCCAGTGCCATTCAAACGGATCAGCAACATGCTGCGCGCTCTGCTTTGGCGCCAGTTAGGGGAGAACAAGGGGTCAGGCTTTTGATTTAGATTTAGGTATACCAAGCTTTAGCCACTCCTTGGATCGCTTCCTGCCGGTTTTTGTTTCTAAAGATTTCCTGTCGATAATTACCGCGATTCAGTACATGATAGACGGCGCCGGCATATTCAATTCTGGCCTTTCTTGGCATGCCCAGAGAATATACCAAAAAACGTCAACACCTAAATCAAAAGCCTGACCCTTGTCTCTCGTACACTCGTCCCGGTTTTTGGGGGTGTCAGCTTTCCTTTTCATAGCTTTTATGACGTTTTTTGCCCCGATTTTGGGGGCAAATAAACTTGACGGGGCGTGGCGGAAGCAATAAAGTAAGCAATTTACTCAAGCGGTGTCTTTCAAAGGTGGTTTCCATGGAACAGGCTATTGCAAAAGCTGGTGCGTTGATCGAGGCGATGGAGTATATCCGGCGTTTTCGCGGGCGGATCGTGGTTGTTAAACTCGGCGGAAGCGTCCTGGACGATATCTCCATGCAGAAGAATATGCTGACTGATATTGCCTTCATGGCTACGGTCGGGATGCGGCCGATCATCGTTCACGGCGGCGGAAAGGCCATCACCAGGGCGATGAACGAAGCAGGGCTCAAACCGGTCTGGGTCCAGGGCCGGCGATATACCGACGAGCGAACGCTGACGATAGCGGAGCATACGCTCGTGCACAAAGTCAACACGCCCATCTGCGAGACGCTGAAAGAATTGGGATGCGAACCTATGGGGCTGCACTCGCTCAGCAGTTGCGTGCTTTTCGCCGAAACCCTCAGGCTGGCCGGCGAAGACGGCCGAAAGATCGACCTCGGACTAGTCGGAAAAGTCGTAAATGTAAACGGACACTTGTTGAAGACGCTCTGCGCCGACGGGACCATACCGGTTATCGCATCGGTAGCTAAAGACAAAATCGGCGGGAAGTTGAATGTCAACGCCGATAGCGCCGCCGGTAAGGTCGCCGCTGAAGTCGCCGCTGAGAAGCTCGTCGTTGTAAGCGATACGCACGGAATACGGACGAACCGCGAAGACCCGGACAGTTGGGTTTCGAGTCTGGATGAGACGCAGATAAAGGAAATGATTGATGCCGGCATTATAACCGATGCGATGTTCCCGAAGGTCGAGGCCTGTATAACGGCACTGGATGCGGGCGTCAAGAAGGCGCACATCATCGACGGGCGAATCCCGCATTCGCTTCTGCTCGAAATCTATACCGACAAAGGAATCGGGACGCAAATAATCAGAACGTAAAAGGGGACGGATTCCTGTTTGTACAGGAATGACAATAACGAGATAAGGAGTACGAAATACGAGATGCTGACTATGACTACACAGGAAATTATAGATTTATTCGACAAATATGTCATCGCCAACTACGGCCGGCTGCCGCGCGTCATCGTCAAAGGCGAGGGCTGCTACCTGTACGATGCCGAGGGTAACAAGATACTGGACATGTTCCCCGGCTGGGCCGTCAGCGCCCTCGGCCACTGCCATCCCAGGGTCGTCGAGGCATTGCGCAGACAGGCCGGCGAACTGCTGCATATCGATAACACTTTCTATTCCGAGCCGCAGGGCGTGTTGGCAAAACTGCTCAGCGAGCGTGCGTTCGGAGGAAAGTGCTTTTTCTGCAACAGCGGCGCCGAGGCTAATGAGGCGGCTCTCAAGCTGGCGCGTCTGCATACGGCCAAGGAGAAATATAAATTCATCACTGCCGAGGGCAGCTTCCACGGCCGGACTTTCGCCACCGTTACGGCGACCGCTCAGCCGAAATATCACGAGGGCTTCCTTCCGTTGCTGCCGGGCTTCATTTATGTGCCGTTCAACGATGTCGCGGCGATGGAGTCGGCCTTCAGCGATGAAGTTGCAGCGGTCATGGTCGAGCCCATCCAGGGTGAAGGGGGGATTAACGTTGCAACCGAAGAATACCTGCAGACGATTCGCCGGCTCTGCGATGAAAACGGTGCAGTCATGATCCTGGACGAGGTCCAGACCGGAATGGGCAGAACGGGCAAGTGGTTCGGATACCAGAACTTCGACGTTGAACCGGATATCATCACTATGGCAAAAGCTCTCGGCGGCGGCGTTGCGATAGGGGCTATGATGGCCAGAGAGGAAATCGCCGCTTCGCTCGTGCCCGGCAAGCACGCCTCGACGTTCGGCGGCAACTCCCTGGCCTGTGCCGCCGGCATAGCCGTCATCGAAGCGATAGAGCAGGACAATCTCCTGGAAAACGCCGTAGAGCTGGGCCGGTACACGACGGACAAGCTCGAACAGTTGAAGCAGAAGCATTATATCATCGACAGCGTTCGCGGGATCGGGCTGATGATCGGCGTTCAGTTGACCTCTCCGGGCAAGAGTATCGTCGATAAATGTCTCGATAGGGGCTTGCGGGTGAACTGCACCAGCGAGACGGTCCTGCGGTTCATGCCCCCGATGATAGCCACTAAGAACCAGATCGACGAGGCAATTGACATTCTGGACAGTGTTATGAGCGACTCAGCTTAGCCACAGAGAAGACAAGATTTGTTAAGCCACAGAGGGCACAGAGATAATAAAATGCCTGATGAGTTGACAGAGAAAATAATCGGGGCGGCCATAGAAGTTCATCGAGAACTTGGCCCCGGACTTCTCGAGTCAATTTATGAAGAATCGCTATGCTATGAATTTGAACTTCAGGAGATAAAGTATAAAAGACAAGTGCCGGCGGATGTCATTTACAAGGGTAAAATTATCAAAGGACAGAGAATCGACCTTCTTGTTGAGGAGGCAGTAGTTGTAGAAATAAAATCGCTGTCCAAAATGCCCGAAGTCGCATTGGCCCAAGCCCTCTCCTATCTCAAGGCGACACACCTCAAACGTGGACTGATAGTCAACTTTGGGGAAAAGAGACTGGTTGATGGCATTAAGCGCGTCGCTCTGTGACGGCCACAGAGGAAATCAATTTCATTTTTAGCCACGGAGAGCACAGAGGACACAGAGAATAATTCAAAGAACGAATGAAAATGTTATCTTTAACCGACAATTACACAGAGGATATCAAGCAGCATCGTACTTGGCTTGAGAATTTTGATGAGCGGCGACTGAAGAAATGGGAGGATTTGCTCCAAGCCGATCCTGAAGCAGCCATTTGCGAAGCCAAGACCCGATTACTCATGGCTGACCATAACGTTGACATCCAACCCTACGAGCATTTGCCCCAGGGTGGCCCTGACTTTTGGTGCTCAAGAGACGGCAAAGATTTTTATGTCGAGACTACCTGTATATCCATCGAAGCTGCAACGAGAATGAGCCGCTTGTATCCGACTGATAGTCCCGATGTCGATGATTCTTGTTTCGAGGACATGACGAAAAAATTTCATCTTACAATTAGTAGAAAGATTGAGCAATGCAGCAAGGTAAAAGCTCCGCGCGTTATCGTAATAGGTACATTGCATCCCAAAGTAAGTGTTTGTTGTATCGATGAGGCGGCCGCCGAGGAATTGCAGACCGCGACTACGGAGATAACGCGGAATCTCAGCAATAAAACGAGAGAGCCGATTGGGGAAACATACGAAGTCGCACAATTAGAAAATTCGGCTTTCATTAAACTGCGCAAGGGCTTAACAAACTGGATTGAACACGCCAGATGCCCAATTTCTGCGGCGATACTCTGTGGTTTTGGTTCAAACCCGCCGAATACAGTAGGGTGTCTTCATCCCAGTCCCAATTACACATTTGACAGGGCACTATTGCCGAAAATAAAGTTTTGCAGGTTGAATGGAGTTGACCATCGCCGAGGTAATATAATTTGTTTGAATTCTCTGTGACCTCTGTGTCCTCTGTGGCTAAACAAAAAAGTATACTCTGTGGCTAAAGGTAAAAAGAATGAAAGATTTTCTTTCCATACTCGATTGTCCCGTCTCGTTTTTGAACGAGCTGTTACAGATAAGCTCCGAGCAAAAGGCTCTGTACAAGAGCGGCGGCAGAGGCTTGTGCCTGGCCGGCAAGACCCTTGCCATGCTCTTCGAGAAGCCGAGCCTGCGGACGCGAATCAGTTTCCAGGTCGCAATGACGGACCTGGGCGGCAGTACGATCTACGTCAAGCCTGAGGACATCGGCGGCATCGGCAAGCGCGAGCCGGTCAAAGATATAGCAAGAGTTCTCAGCCGTTACGTCGATGGCATAATGGCGCGAACTTTCGAGCATAGCACCGTCACGGAGCTGGCCAAATATGCGTCCGTGCCCGTAATAAACGCTCTGACGGACTGGTCTCATCCCTGCCAGGCGATGGCGGATGTCCTGACTATCCGGGAACACTGTGACAGAATTGAAGGCGTGAGAATCACTTTCATAGGCGACGGCAACAACGTTGCCCGTTCGCTCGGCCATGCCTGTGCGAAGCTGGGCATGAAGATGGTTGTCGCCTCGCCTGCCGGCTACGAGTTGAGCGCCGAAACTGTTGAGAAGGCGAACCAGGTATCAGCCGGCTGTGTCCGGCAGACGAACGACCCGGTCGCCGCAGTTGCCGACGCGGACATCATTTACACGGATACATGGGTGAGCATGGGCCAGGAGCAGGAAAAGCAAAAGCGGCAGGCGGACTTTGCCGGTTTCCAGGTAAACGCCGAGTTGGTCAAAGCCGCGCCGCCAAGCGCCAAGATTATGCACTGCCTGCCGGCCTATCGCGGCTTCGAAATCACCGACGAAGTCGCCGAATCGCCCAACTCGATTATGTTCGACCAGGCCGAAAACCGCCTGCACTTCCAGCGGGCCCTGCTCAAAAAACTAATGAGCTGAAAGAACCAAATCGGGTGGTTGCGAAGCTGCTCTTGATGCGGTACAATGGTCCGGTGTTTGGGACGGATTGTTTGGCCGGGGCAGATTCAGAATGGGTAAAAGCAAGAAAACCGAGACAACGCCGCTTGAGATAATCGAGCCGATAGGCAAACGCGTCCTGATTCGCAAGGACGAGGACAAGAAACAAACCAAGGGCGGCATCCAACTGCCGGACAACATCGAGATACCCACGATAACCGGCAGAATCATAACAATTTCCGCCGAGGTCGAAAGCTCGCCAGACATACCGCTGCGTCAATACGACAAAGTGTTGTTCAATCCCAAGGGTGCGATCCCGGTTGATTTCGAAGGCGACAATCGGCTGTTCGTGGTGGAGGTCGAGAACGTCGTAGCAGTCTTCAGAAAGTCGTAGGATCATTCCGGATAATGGCTGACAAAAACAGAAATACCTGGCTTGCCAAGACAAAGAGGACCTTCACGTCGGTACTGCCCGTATCCGAGAGACGCAAAGGTCAGTGCATTAATTGCGGGGCCTGTTGCAAACTGCCGAATGATTGCCCGTTCCTCAAACCGAGCCCGGACGGCAAAGTCCTGTGTTCCATTTACTCAATTCGCCCCTTCAACTGCAGAAAATACCCACGAACCGAACCTGAGTTTATTACTCAGGACACGTGCGGCTACAGATTCGAGTAAGACCTGCTCTGCATTGCGGGATCCACAGGTACCTGCACAGCATCACAACTCTACTCACCAACGGCCACATTACGATAACAGTATTCATAGCAATTTAGCGTAGGCCAGATGCAGGCCAGCTTCAACTCCCGAAGTATAGTTGCACTGTCGGTTGTTTCATGTCAGACGCGCCTGCGCACGCGTCGCCGGGCAAAGGCAAACAGACTGCCAAGCATAAGCAGGGCCCCGGTCGCCGGCTCGGGCACTTCGGGCGTTTTGCCGCCGGTGTTTATGTTGTATATGATCGGTCGCGGTTTCGCGCTGCCGCCGCCCGCTCCGGCGGTCATGCCGCCAGGACGACTGAGGTCTAATGCGGTGGGCATCAAGCCTCCGCCCCCGCCGCCTCCGCCGCCGGCAGAGAGGAACTCCCGCTCGTCTCCCAAGGCGTCGCTTTCGGTCTGCTCAAATACGGCTATGATGACTTTTGCCTCGTTAAGATAGACAACGGTGCTGCTGGCCGTAGCGTCGCTGACGTCGCCCAGCCAGTGGACAAACTTGTAGCCGGGTTTGGCGGTTGCAGTCAGGATAATCTCCGAACCCGCTTGGAAGTGATAGACGCCCGGTCCGGGAGCTATGTCACCGCCTTTCACGGGGGTCTGTTCGAGCATAAGGGCGACGCCCTGCGTCTGGGAATATGCGGGCGCGAACAGCCCTGCGATAATAATCGCAACGGCTAATAAGATGCCTCCGCGTCCTCCGTAAGGAGTCCCCAAGACAGCGAATGTTGAAACCCCCCGGTCCATCACATTCCATCCCCCGTGTGATTTACTTAGCTGTGCCTATAAACCGCAATGCGGTATGGCCCCCAATGCTATTATTAAACCAAAAATCCATCGGAAAGTCAAGTCTTTTCCGCACGCGCCGACCGCGCGCGGCGGGGCTGCATACCGCAAATGTGATGTGCCGGCCCGGATGAGTTTATTATAGGTCCTGCGAGGTTATCGGCGGTGAGAATTTCCGCTGCGCAATTCCAGACGCTGAGCCACCATCGCGAGTCGGCGTGCTTGCTATTGATTCTTTCGCACGAACCTGCTGATGTTGCGAATCGCCTGCCGCAGGCGCTGCTCGTTCTCTACAAGGGCGATTCGCATGTAGTTCTCGCCGCCCTCGCCGAAGGCCCGGCCCGGCGCGATTGAAACCTCCGCGTGCTCCATAAGGTCCATGGCGTACTCGATGGTGCCCTTGCCTTTGGAATGTTCCTTAGGCACCTTCGCCCAGACGAACATCGTCGCACGCGGCTTCTCTACTTCCCAGCCGATTCTTCTCAGGCCGTCACAGACAACGTCCCGCCGCGACTGGTACTTCTCGTTTTGAGCGATCATGTCCTTTTCGCAGTGTCGCAGCGCGATGATGCCCGCGATTTGTATCGCCTGGAATATGCCGTAATCGTAGTAGCCTTTAATCGTGGCGAGATATTCTATCATATCTTTGTTGCCCGCCACGAAGCCGACGCGAAAACCCGCCATGTTGTAAGGCTTACTCAGCGTCGTAAATTCGACACCGATATCCTTGGCTCCTTTGACCGACAGAAAGCTCGGAGCCTTGTAGCCGTCGAAGCAGGTCTCGCCGTAGGCGAAGTCATTTATCACCGCCACGCCGAAGCGTTTGGCCAACTCGACTACCGGTTCGTAGAAGCCTTCGTCAACAGTCATCGCCGTCGGATTGTGAGGGTAATTGAGAATCAGCAGCTTGGGTCTTGGATACATGTTCTCCATCACCATTGCAACGTTGCTGATGAATTTGTCATCGTTGCCCAATGGCACAGACACGACGTTTCCGCCGGCCAGAGCCACGGCGTAGTTGTGTATAGGGAACGCGGGATCCGGGACAATAGCCGTATCGCCCGGGCCCATCATCGCCAGGCACAAGTGGCTGAAGCCTTCCTTCGAGCCTATGCAGGCCAGAACCTCCGTCTCCGGGTCGAGCTGCACGTTCCACTTGGCCTCGTACTTCTTGGCTATCTCGCCCCTGAGGTTCTTGATACCCTTCGATGAGCTGTATCGATGGTTGCGCGGGTCCTGGGCCGCCTCGCACAGCTTATCGATCACGATCTGCGGCGCCGGGTCGGACGGATTGCCCATGCCGAGATCGATAATGTCCACGCCGGCCTGGCGCTTGGCCAGCTTCAGCGCGTTCAACCGCCCGAACAGGTAGGGTGGCAAACGTGTTATTCTCTGCGCCGGCTCAATCAGTTTATCGGTTATCCGTCGATGATGCGAATCCATCGTTATTCCAGCCATAGTCTTTTCCACAAATCACAAACATTGCTTTCGACACATCCGAACAGTGTACACTCCCCGGCCGAACCTTTCAAGCCATTTTATCCGTCAAGCCTGTCGCCTTCGGATGCTTGAAGACTGCAAAAAAGCCCTTTGGATATTGTATTTTCCGGCCTAATCTGATACAATAATCGGCGAGCTTTAAGATGGCTCTTTAATTTATGGAGGACGTCAAAATGACTCGCCCATGCGAGATTTCCGGCTTTTTACGGCGTCAAATGCCGGCCGGCAAATCGATAGTGCCGCTGGTGGCTGTGCTCTTGGCTTTATTATCCAGCCGACCGGCCGTAGCCGGGACGAGCATCTACGTATTCGACCCCGACCGAAGTACGGCCACCAAAACGGGCGGATTCGTGGGTCTCCACGTAACCTACCGCATCACAGGCCGGTTCCGGCTCAACGTCAATCCCTCAGGTACGGCCGTCTTCGAGGAGGTTGATGCTTCCCTGACCGACGAGGCAGGCTCTGTCTATTCGCTAAGCCTCGACGAGGTGTTCAACATGACGGTCCTTGGGGGAGACTCCATCGGCCTTAATACGATCATATTCAAGGGCAAAACCGCTGACGGCACAGAAAGCGACGTGACTATAACTCTGACCATCGAAGGCGGCCTGGCCCATCTGACCGGCGGCACGACCCCGCCGCCCAACAGCGCCGATATGTTCTTCTACGAATTGGACGCCGTCGCCACAAGAAAATACGCCGCCGGCACCGGCGAGCCGAACGACCCATACAGAATAGCCACCGCAGAGAACCTGATCACCCTCGGCGAAACTCCCGAAGATTACGACAAGCACTTCCTCCTGACCGCCGACATTGATCTCGATCCGAATCTGCCGGGGAGAAGGGTGTTTGATAAGGCTGTGATTGCTCCGGATGTAAATGACGATGAAGACTGGCTTCAGGGAATTGCCTTCACCGGTGTCTTCGACGGCAATAGTCATATCATCTCGCATCTGACGATTAGGGGCGGAGGATACCTGGGCCTTATTGGACACATGTGGGGCTGGGGAACCACGGTGAGGGCTCTCAGCACAGTGAGCGTTAACATTGCCGGTTCAGGCGACTGTGTCGGCGGTCTGGCGGGATACAACAATGGTGGTCATGTAGTTCAATGCTACAGCAGTGGCATCGTCACTGGCAGTTCCTATGTGGGTGGCTTGGTCGGCTTGGAGGGTAGGCCCGATAAGAGAACCATCACAGACTCTCACTCTACAGCCACTGTTACCGCGATGACACAGTGTGCCGGCGGCCTCGTCGGATCCAATTATGGATGGGTCGTCAGATGCTATTCCACAGGTCCCGTCGCGGCGGCTTTTGGTGCAGGCGGCCTCGTGGGCCGTAACTATGGGAGCATCGTGACGAGCTACAGCAGCGGCTCGGTCAACGGCACTTCATGTATAGGTGGACTGGTGGGAATAAACGACCGTTACAAATATTACTACGTCGGGGACATTGTCGAGAGCTATTCAACGGGTAGCGTTAGTGGAGAGGACTTGGTCGGCGGCCTAGTGGGTAGCAACAACGGCTTCGCCACCTCAAGTTTCTGGGATATTGAAACTTCAGGCCAAACCACTATTGGTTGCGGCATAGGCAAAACGACAGCCGAGATGCAGACAGCCAGTACGTTCTTAGAGGCCGGGTGGGATTTTGTGGGCGAGAGTGTGAATGGGACGGAGGGCATCTGGAGCATCTGCGAAGGAACGAATTATCCCCGGTTTGCATGGCAAATCCCGGCAGGTGATTTTGTCTGCCCGGACGGAATCACGACAGACGACTTCTTGTTCTTCTTAGGCCACTGGCTGGATGACAACTGCGATTTC
>JBDREF010000411.1:0-8311 GCA_043820045.1 Planctomycetota bacterium
TTCGACCAGACGCTCTTCGGCGCTGTCCCAGCGTTCATGCCTGTCTGCTCCATAACAGATTTCTTGAGTTCTTCCAGCTCCTTGTCAAGTTTCTCAATTCTCTTCTGCAAATCGGTGTTTTCTCTGGCCAGGTCGCTGCTACCTGCCGAGCGGGAAATGCCCGCCAGAGCCGCAACCAGCACTATGCTGAGCAAGTACACTGCATTTCTCATTCTGAACTCCTTTTACTACCGGTTCCTTTTGTTTCCGGCGTCTGGATATTCGCCCTTGACAAAACAACGTGTTTTGCCGTCTTTTTACTTCTGTCCGCGGGATTAGCTGCTGCTAACTTATCCTGCCTCCGCACTGCCTGTGCTGCACTGCAACTCGACACCTCACCCCATGCTGCTGGAACAGTCTCAAAAACGAGAATTATACGCTACAGGCGCAGGCCGTCAAGAAGCACTGGCGAAAATTGCAGATTTTTTTTGAATATTAGCGGTTTACGGCTGCTTTTTGCGCCGTCCGCCTCGCACCACCCCGAATTATGCCGGCAAGGCCCGACCTGCATACAGATTTGGCGAAAAGCCGTGCCGCCTCAGCCGATATCGAGTCCGGCTGCTCGTTTGGCGGATTCCACCGTGTTGTAAAGCAACATGGTTATTGTCATAGGGCCGACACCGCCCGGCACAGGCGTAATGAGCGAAGCCTTCTCCTTGACCGCCTCAAAATCCACGTCGCCGACCAGGCGATAGCCGGTCTTCTTTGTCGCATCCTCAACGCGATTGACCCCTACGTCGATTACAACGGCGCCGTCTTTGACCATATCAGCGGTAACGGTATTGGGCCGGCCCGCAGCCGCAATGACAATATCCGCACGTTTTACATGCGATGCGAGGTCTCTGGTGCGGGTATGGCAGACGGTCACAGTGGCATTGCCCATGTCATTTTTCTGGATAAGCATGTTCGCCAGCGGCTTGCCCACTATGTTGCTGCGCCCGACGATTGCCACCTCAGCTCCTTTGATGGTTACTCCGCTACGGATCAGAAGCTGGATAACTCCGTGCGGCGTGCAAGGCAGAAACGCCTTCTCACCCACGACCATTTTGCCCACATTCATAGGATGAAATCCGTCGACATCCTTGGCTGGGTCAATTGCGAGAAGCACTTCGGATTCGTTGAGGCCGTCTGGCAAAGGCAACTGAACCAGAATGCCGTTGATTTTCGGGTCCTTGTTCATTTTTTCGACCAGCGCCATCAACTCCTTCTGCGAAATCTTGGCGTCCAGGCGATTATCGTCGGAGTAAATCCCAATATCTTCACAGGCACGCTCTTTAGCCGTAACGTAGGATTTCGAAGCCGGATCCTCGCCCACCAGGATAACACCCAGCCCCGGTACAATACCCTGTTCTTTCAGTTTGGCCACTTCCGCCTTCAGTTCCGCCCGCATATCCGCGGCCACTTGCTTTCCGTCAATAATCTGTGCCGTCATCTGTTACTCCCGTTAATGAGTGCATAAGGCATAGGCATATAAGCCTTATGCTCTTATACTCCTGTGCTCCTATGTTTTAGAACAGGCCCTGTACTTTTCCCGTCTTCACATCCACATCGATATTGCGAAAAGCAGGATTCGAGCCCGTGCCGGGCATTAATTTTATCGCACCGGCAACCGGCACGATGAAGCCCGCACCCTTGTAAACCATGATATCGCGAATCGGCAGCTCCCAGCCTTTGGGTCTGTTCTTGAGATCGGGGTCGTGCGAGAGGCTCAGATGAGTCTTGACCATACAGGTCCCGAGCTTGCTGGCCATCGGATCGGCCTCGAAAGCCTTTGCTTTCTCCAGCGCCTCATCGCTATAAGTCACTCCGTCAGCCCCGTAAACTTCCGTTGCGATAAGCTCGATTCGCTTTCGCAGCGGCGTCTTGAGGTCGTAAAGGAACTTGAAATTGTTCTTTTCTTCACACGCCTGGATGACAGCCTCGGCAAGCTCGATTGCCCCGTCGCCGCCTTTGAGCCAGTGCTCCGAAACAGCAGCCAATGCGCCGTTCTGCTCGGCTACCTTGCGCACAAGTGCTATTTCCGCCTTGGTATCGGTGTAGAAGCTGTTTATGCAAACAACCGGCCTTACGCCGCTCTTCTTGACCGTCTCGATATGCGCCCGAAGGTTCTCACAGCCTTTCTCGACCAATTCGAGGTTTTCCTTGATGTATTCCTCCGCCAGAGGCAACCCCGGCTTAACCGTCGGCCCGCCGCCGTGCATCTTCAGGGCGCGGATCGTCGCAACGATAACGACGGCATTCGGTGTAATCCCCGATAAGCGGCATTTCAGGTTCCAGAACTTCTCAAAGCCGATATCGGCCCCGAAACCACTTTCCGTAACGTGATAGTCGGCCAGTTTAACGCCGAGCCTATCGGCAATAATCGAACTTTGCCCGATGGCAATATTCGCGAACGGGCCGGCATGTACAAATACAGGCTGGCCCTCAATTGTCTGAAGCAAATTCGGATTGATTGCATCGACCATCCATGCCGTCATGGCGCCGTCAACTTCCAGGTCGGCGGTAGTAACCTCTTTGCCCTTCTTGTCATACGCCACAACGATCTTGCTCATGCGCTCGCGCATATCTTTGAGGTCTTTGGCGACAGCCAGAATCGCCATAACCTCGCTGGAGACGGTTATGGCAAATCCCGACTCCATCTCATACCCGTCCATCTTCTCGCCCTTGCCGATGGTTATGTTGCGAAGGGCCTGGGCGCAAAAATCCATGACCCACTTCATCTGGACCCGGTTAGAATCGATATCGAGACGTTTGAGCCCCCTCTTGGCCAGCATCGCGTCGTCGTAATTCCTCTCATGCTGCATGCGCGAGGTCAGCGCCACCATGGCCAGATTGTGCGCATTGGTTATGCAATCGATATCGCCCGTAAGCCTGATGGAAAAAGGCGTCAATGGGATACATTGCGCCAGTCCGCCGCCGGCCGCGGAACCTTTGATGTTGAACGTGGGCCCCCCGCTTGGCTGCCGTATCGCCCCAACCACGCGTTTGCCAAGTTTGCCCAGACCTTCTACGAGCCCCATACTTGTGGTAGTCTTGCCCTCGCCCAGGGGCGTCGGCGTGATGGCGGTAACATCGATATACTTTGCATCCGGTTTGCCCGCGAGCCGGTCAAGCGCTTTCATATAATCGACTTTGCCAAGCATGCGCCCCATGGGCAACAATTCATCCGGCTCAAGCCCCATCTCTTCGGCTAATTGGCCAATCGGTTTCATCCCCTCCTCGGCAGCTTCGGCGATCTGCCAATCCTTCATCTTTGTTGGATCGAGCTTCATGTCATATCTCCATCTTCTCTGTTCTGTACAGTGTGTCCTATGTCCCCAAAACGGGGAGGACCTGAAAATAACGGGGTCACGGCCCGTGCTCGCAACTTCGCGTTCTGCCGCGATGCTCTTGCGGGCGTCATTATATAGGGACTATCGAAGTATGTCCAAGAACAGATTGGGTTTTTTGCATTATTTTGTTTCTCCTCGCCGGCGCTGCAATGGGACGTGTCAAGCTCGGGAAAAAGGCCAAATATTCCCGAAAACTTGCGGCCGACCGTTGCTGGCAAACGAATTAGGCGTTATAATCTTGCAACATCTGAAATTCGGCTGTGCTTTTAGGCAAATTGTGTTCCGGGTGGCAGCAGATGCAATGCAAAGACGACGTATCGTTGGATAAGACTGCGGCACTGAAAATATGCGAGTCGATGGGACAGATAACATCGGACAGCCTGATCCCCATCCTCCAGAAGATACAGGATGCTTACGGTTATCTGCCCGCGGAGATCCTGCTGGAGGTGAGCAAACGCACCGGCCTTCCCATAAGCCGAATGTACGGAGTGGCCACTTTTTACGAGCAATTCCATCTCGAACCTCGGGGACGTCATACGGTCAAGTGCTGCCGAGGTACGGCGTGCCATGTAAAGGGAGGACGCGAAATAGCTGGAGCCATAGAACGCGAACTCGGCGTCGAAGAGGGAGAAACGACCGAAGATATGCGATTTACCTTCGAGACGGTCGCGTGTCTGGGAACATGCTTTTTGGCTCCCGTAGTGATGATCAATAACGACTACTTCGGCAACGTTTCTGCAAGCAGGATAAAGACGATTATCAAGAGGTACGAATAAGGTAAATGGGCGTGCAGACGATTAACTCCCCCAAAGAACTAAAAGAGATAGCCCGACAGGTGCAGAAGGCGCGTCGGAACTACCGATGTCGCGTCCTGATCTGCATGACGGGCTGCCGGGCGCTTGGCGCCGCAGATGTGGCAGCGGCGTTCAGAGAGAAACTCACCGCCGCCAGGCTCGATAAGGAAATCGAGGTTGTAGAGACCGGCTGCATCGGGTTATGTGCACGGGCGCCGGTAATGCTCATCGAGCCGTACGAGTATCTCTACGGCGGCGTAAAACCGCAGGATGTGGACGAGATAATCGAAAAGACGATTCGCAACGGCCGGCCCGTTGAGTCGCTCTGCTCCGTTGAAGACGGCAAGACTCTGCCCGAAATCAGAGATGTAGGCTTTTACAAAGAGCAGCAGAAAGTCGTGCTGGAAAACTGCGGCAGGATCAACCCCAAAAACATCGAAGACGCCATCATTCGTGGATGCTATGAGGCGGCGTCAAAAGCCTTGTGCACCATGACGCCGAAAGAGGTTATCGAAGAGGTCACCAATTCTGGCCTCAGAGGCCGTGGCGGCGCGGGCTTCCCCACGGGTGTAAAGTGGCGTTTCTGCCGCGAAGCTCCCGGCGATGAGAAGTACTTGATTTGCAACGCCGACGAGGGCGACCCCGGCGCATTCATGGATAGAGCGCTCAAGGAAGGCGACCCTCACAGGGTCATCGAGGGAATGATAATCGCCGCCTATGCCATCGGGGCCTCGCATGGTTTCGTCTATGTGCGAGCGGAGTATCCCATCGCCGTCGAGCATATTGGCATCGCACTCGACCAGACGCGGAAAGCAGGTCTGCTCGGCAAAAACATACTCGGCTCCGGATTCGATTTCGACATAGAAGTACGTATCGGAGCGGGCGCATTTGTCTGCGGCGAAGAGACGGCGCTTATCGCTTCGCTCGAAGGCAAACGCGGCATGCCCCGGCCAAGGCCGCCCTTCCCGGCTCAGAGCGGGTATCACGGCAAGCCCACTAATATCAACAACGTGGAGACCTTTGCCAACGTGCCGCTTGTCATAAACAAAGGTGCGAAATGGTACTCGTCCATCGGGACCGAAGGCGGCAAGGGGACAAAGATATTCGCACTCGCCGGCAAAGTAAAAAATACCGGCCTGGTCGAGGTGCCGATGGGCGCGACTCTGCGCCAGATAGTGTTCGAAATCGGCGGTGGAATTCCCGGAGACCGCAAGTTCAAGGCCGCACAGATGGGCGGGCCTTCCGGCGGATGTGTCCCTGTGCAGTTCCTCGATCTCGGCATCGATTATGATTCCGTCAAGGACATCGGCGCAATCATGGGCTCCGGCGGGCTCATCGTCATGGACGAGGATACGTGCATGGTAGATGTCGCTCGGTATTTCCTGCAATTCGTCCAAAGCGAATCCTGTGGCAAGTGCACGCCCTGCCGCGTTGGCACAAAAGAAATGCTGGACATTCTCGACGCCATTTGCGAGGGCAGAGCAGCGACCGAGTGTCTGAACAGACTGGAGCGATTGGCCGATCATGTCGGCAAAGCGTCTCTTTGCGGTCTGGGCCAGACTGCGCCGAATCCCGTAATGACCACGCTGCGGTACTTCAGAAACGAATACGAAGACCACATTGAGAAGAACCAGTGCCCGGCGTTTGTTTGCGCGCCGATGATCGGCTTCCACATCGATCCCGAGAGATGCACCGGCTGCGGCTCCTGCGCGAGGGTCTGCCCCGTCGAGGCGATAGCGGGCGAGAAGAAGAAGACCCACGTCATCGATCGGGAACTCTGCATCCGCTGTGGTGCGTGCCTTAGTGCTTGTCCGGCGCGTTTTGCCGCGGTTTATCGCCGCAGCGGTGAGCTTACCAGGTACGAGAAGCGTAAAGAGCCGAAGAGTAAAAACTGACAGATAAAGAGGAATTGGCTGAAGTGAAACTGACCATAGACGGTAAACAGATCACGGCCCGGCAGGGACAGACAATACTCCAGGCCGCTCTTGCCAGCGGCATAGAGATTCCGAATCTCTGCTACGACCCGCGATTGACACCCTCCGGCTCCTGTCGATTGTGTCTCGTCGAGGTCGAGGGTCAGCGGGGCTTGCTGTCTTCCTGCGCGACCATAGCCAAGGATGGGTTTGTTGTGCGAACCAACACCGAAGAGCTTCGGCAGGTCCGCCAGACCGTTCTCGAACTGCTTTTCCGCGAACACAGGGGTCGATGTACAACCTGTGACGAAAACGGCCAATGCAACCTCCAGCGGTACGCCTATGAATATCAACTCAGCGAAGATGCTTTCAGCACGTCTGCCTATACGCAACCAGCTCGTAACTACACAACCGAAAATGTGGCTTTGCAATACGATCCGAACAAGTGCATCCGGTGCGGTAGATGTATTCAGATTTGTGCTGAAGTTCAGATGGCCCACGCCCTGACTTTCAAGAATCGAGCCGCGGGAACCGAAGTCTCTACGGCGTTCGATATACCTCTCAACGACTCAACCTGCGTGCTGTGCGGGCAGTGCATATCCACCTGCCCCACGGGAGCGCTCTACGAACGCGCGGCAAAAGGCCAGGGCCAGGCCAAAGACCTCGTTAGAACAAGGACTACATGCGTCTATTGCGGCGTCGGCTGCCAGATCGACCTGAACGTCAACCCGAAAACCGACCGCATCGTCAGAGTGACCAGCGAGGTCGGGTGCATACCGAACGACGGCAATCTATGCGTCAAGGGCCGGTTTGGCATGGATTTCGTCGGCCATCCCGAAAGGCTTACGACGCCGCTGATAAAACGAAACGGCAAATTCGAAGAGGCGACCTGGGATGAAGCCATCAAGCTTATCGCTGAGAAGCTAAAGACAATAAAATCCGAGACGGGCCCGGATAGTATCGCCGGCCTTTCTTCGGCCAAATGTACGAACGAAGACAATTACGTCTTCCAGAAGTTTATGCGAGCCGGCATCGGAACCAATAATGTGGACCACTGCGCGCGTCTTTGCCACGCCTCAACGGTTGCGGGCCTGGCCCGAGCGTTCGGCAGCGGCGCAATGACAAACTCGATCGCCGAGTTCAAGAACGCAAAGTGCATCTTCGTGATAGGCTCGAACACATCCGAGGCCCACCCGGTAATCGCGCTCAGCATCAAAGAAGCGGTGGTCAAAAACGGCGCAAAGCTTATTGTAGCCGACCCCAGAGAAATCGACCTCGTTGACTACGCGGTACTTCATCTGCAGCAGCGCCCGGGCACCGATGTCGCCCTGATAAATGCAATGATGAACGTTATCATCGGCGAAAACCTGCACGACAAGAACTTCATCGAAAAACGTACTGAGAACTTCGAGGCGGCAGCCGAGACGATCAAGGACTCTACACCGGAAATGGCCGAGAAGATTACCGGAGTGCCTGCCGAGGCAATTAGACAAGCCGCTCGCATCTATGCAACAGCCGAGACAGCCGGCATCGTCTTCAGCATGGGTATAACCCAACACACAACAGGCACAGACAACGTCTTGTCACTGGCGAATCTTGCCATGCTGACCGGCAACATCGGAAAAGAATCGGCCGGCGTAAATCCGCTGCGAGGCCAGAACAACGTGCAGGGCGCCTGCGACCTCGGCGCCTTGCCGAACGTCTATCCGGGATATCAATCGGTGGAAGACCCGGAAATACATGCAAAATTCGAGAAAGCCTGGGGCACGAAACTTCCGGCAAAAACGGGCCTGACAGTTGTGGAAATATTCCATGCAATTGAAGATGGTTCCATAAGGGCACTCTACCTGATGGGCGAAAACCCCGCACTATCCGATCCTAACCTCAACCGGACGCGAAAAGCCCTCGAAAAAATCGAATTCCTGGTGTCACAGGATGTATTCCTGTCGGAATCGGCCCAGTACGCAGATGTCGTGCTGCCGGCATTCAGCTTCGCAGAAAGAGACGGGACCTTCACAAACACCGAACGGCGCGTCCAGCGGGTACGAAAGGCGGTCAGCCCCCCCGGTCAGGCCCGGGACGACTGGAGAATCATATGCGATATATCCAAAGCCATGAACTGGCCGATGGACTACGAAAACGCATCGGAAATCATGGATGAAATCGCGTCCGTATCGCCAATCTACGGCGGCATCTCGTATGACAGGATCGAATCCGTCGGCCTTCAGTGGCC
>JBDREF010000412.1:0-7128 GCA_043820045.1 Planctomycetota bacterium
GTTGACGGCGAGGCTCAGGCGGACATCGTAGCCGAGCAATTCCGCAAGGCTGGCGTGGATATTCTGGTATTAGTGCCGGACACGTGGGCGTTCCCGCAGCTTACGGCCATCTCGCTGCTGCAACAATTCCCGCCGGAGATGCCGTTGAATATCACCTGTGGCAACAGCGGTCCCAAGCCCGGCGTGGTCTATGCTCACGCCCTTAACGGCGCTATCAGTCAGTATGGGCGAATGGTCTCGTTGAACGTAGGCACGTGGCCCGATACCGGAGCCGACCCGAAGATGACCGCACAGACGGCGAAGAACCTTATCGATTGGTGCTACGCCGCCGTAACGACGGTGGCGCTGCGAGGCCGCAGGGTTGTGGTCCTCGGCCATGACTCCATGGGTATGGAGACCGCCCTTTCGCACATTATTCCCACAAGAAATACCTTCGGCCTGGAAATCACGCGCCTGGATATGAAGCTCTTGGCGGATATGCTGGCTAAGAAGGCCTATAACAAGAAGGAACACCAGGATTTGCGCGGCTGGATTAACAGATACGTCGGCAAGCGCCTGGAGCTTCGCGATGAAGCCGACAGCGAACGATTTAATCAGTCGCTCGGAATGTACCTGATCGTTCGTGACTTGATGGCGGACTTGAACGCTGTGGGCGGCGGCTTCATGAGCCAGTTGGAATGGGGAAGCGACCTGCGAGGCACTCCCCTGCCGGTCGCTGACGTTATGGAGAGCCTGTTCAACTCGACATTCGACCACGCCGGCCGCAAAGCACCCCTGCCCTATGCAACCGAAGCGGACGTGCAGGGACTGCTGACGATGCTCTTCATGACCTATCTGTCCGGCGGGAATCCGCCTTTGTTCATGGACTTCAGGAAGGTCTGGCAGGCTTGGGAAATAAAAGAACTGGCCGCAAAAATCGGCGTTAAGAATCTGGACGAGAAAGCGGACTGGTACAACAAGGGCCTGGTGGACGGCGACAACTCCGGCAGCGCATCATTCGATTGGGCGCAAGCGCCGGGAGCATCCATAAAGAAGATCATGGACTCCATTTCACTGCCTCTGGCCGATGAGGGCTATTTCCCCGGGGGCGGCAATTCGGTCACTTTCATGACTCCGGCAGGAATCGAAGGCATCGCCGCCCGGATGGCTTACAGCAGCCGCACCGGCCTGTTCAGCATGATCTGGGACGAAGCACATACGACAGAAGTGCCCGCAAAGCTTGCCAAAGCGATGTGCGAACTGACGACTCCCATCTGGCCTCACACGTTTGTCGTTCCGAAGTACGCAAGTATGGTCGAGTACAAGCAGTATCCGCCGGCCAACCACTTCCACATGACCTGGGACTTACCCGTTGCCCGGCTCCAGCATTGGATGGATTTGACGGGCATCCTGAGCGTTACACCCTGGGCGGCAAGGCCGAAGTTTATCGAAGGCGTCGACAGGCCCCAGCCTCTGATCCACCTGCTCAACGGCGGCGAGGATGCCTTCAGGCTGCTATCGGTCCGCAGATAAGGCGTATCGTTCGATACAGCCGGGCTCAGATTCCAGGCCAATCGCTTGTATTTCTCCTGTGATATTGCGACAAAATTCGAATCTCTTGCAGGCAATCTACAATTTTGTTATCATGCCTTAATTCCATATTGTCAAAGAAAGGGGCTTTATGAAGGCAAAACCTGCCGGAGAAGTAGAACTTCTAAGCGAGATATCAAAGGCCCTCGCGGAGTCCCTCGACCTGGAAAAAACGCTGACGTCCATACTCAAGTCGTTCGAAACTCATCTAAACCTGCGGCGAGGAACCGTCACCCTGCTGGACCAGGAGACGGAGAGGATAAACGTAAGAGTGGCCCACGGCCTCAGCAAGAAATCTCAGAGCCTCGGCAGCTACAAGGTCGGTGAAGGCATTACAGGCCTGGTCGTTCAGAGCGGCAGGGAGATTGTCGTCCCGGATATCTCCAAAGACCCGCGTTTTTTGTACAAGACAAGGGCGCGGGAACGCCATGAGGACAAACGCATCGCCTTTTTCTGCGTCCCTATCAAGCTTGAAGGCAGGACGATCGGAACACTGAGCGCCGATAAGGAAGCCGGCACCGACAACGACTTCGAGGCCAACGTCAGGTTACTCAACGTCATCTCAACGATGGTCGCCCAGGCGGTCAAGCTCAACAAGCTTGTCGAGTCCGACCGCCAACAGCTTCGTGAGGAGAATGTGCGCTTACGCCGTGAGCTGAAAACCCACTTCAACATCCACAACATGGTCGGCAGCAGCAACGCCATGAAGGAAGTTTACAGGCTTATCGAGCAGGTATCCAACAGTAATGCAACCGTTCTTATTCGCGGCGAAAGCGGGACGGGCAAAGACCTCGTTGCCCACGCGATTCACTACAACAGTCTCAGAGCGGACAAACCCTTTGTGAAGGTAAACTGCACCGCCCTGCCCGATACGCTGCTCGAAAGCGAGCTTTTCGGCCATGAGAAAGGCGCCTTTACCGGCGCGGCGGAAAAGAAGATCGGTAGGTTTGAAAGAGCACACGGCGGAACTATTTTTCTCGATGAGATAGGCGATTTCTCACTCAATTTGCAGGTCAAGCTGTTGCGAGTCATCCAGTTCAAGGAGTTCGAGAGGGTCGGCGGCATGGAGACGATAAAGACGAACGTCCGAATAGTCGTCGCAACGCACAAGAACCTTGAGGAGCAGATAAAAGAAGGCCTGTTTCGCGAAGACCTTTACTACCGGGTGAATGTGTTCCCAATCTACATGCCCCCCCTGCGGGAACGCAAGGACGACATAATGCTCCTTGCGGACCACTTTCTCGAGAGAATAGCCGCTGAGAACAATAAAGACATCTCTCGCATATCCACGCCCGCGATCGAGATGCTCACAAGGTATCACTGGCCGGGCAATATAAGGGAGCTTGAGAACTGCATTGAGCGAGCCGTACTGCTCTGCGATGGCGACGTCATTCGCTCAGAGCATCTTCCCCCATCACTGCAGATGGCCAAAGGAACCGACTCGACTTCCGGCGGTTCGCTCAGCGAGATTATAGCCAATAAGGAGAGGGAGCTGATAGTCGATGCCCTGAAGAAATGCGGCGGCCAGCAGCGAAAAACCGCCCAGGAGCTTGGCATAACAGAGCGCATACTTGGCTACAAGCTCAAGAAGTACGGGATCCATCCTAAATACATCTGACCGGCACATAGCCTACATATTTGTAGATACACGCAAATATATACACATTTTTGTATTTCCCATCCCCACCACACCCCAACGCACTCACACATGTATCTATTTATCAACACCTCACTTACGAACATACAGAAAACCTTTTTTCATGCTGGCACGACAGTTGCGATATGAATCTATAAGTTTAACCGATACCGTATCGCAGCTTGAATAAGAACATTGAAGGACAATTTTAGGAGATCGATTAAGATGAGAGAGAGCAAACCACTGGCAGTAGTTTTCAGCGTAATGGCGTTCCTTGGAACCAGTGCCTTGAGAGCCAATGAGGACGTTAGCGTGGAGGCTTCGGCGGATTTCTTCGGCAAGTACGTTTGGCGCGGGCAGAACATCGTCGATGACTGGGTGCTCCATCCGGGCGCCGGTGCCGCATACAAGAACCTTACCGCGTCATTCTGGGGCAACCTCGACCTTACGGATGAGAACGGGAACAACGGCGAGTTTTCCGAGATTGATCTTACACTCGACTATTCCGCACAGGTGCCCGGCATGGACTATCTCGGTTATTCGCTTGGGGTGATCCACTACGACTTTCCCATCAACGTCGGGGCCGACGATACACTCGAGGTTTACTACGGGCTCGCTCTCGATGTTCCGGCCAGCCCTTCAATAACGTTTTACCACGATGTGGACGAGGCCGAAGGAACGTATATTTCGTTCGCCGTCGGACACAGTTTCCAGAATGTCGCCGAGCTGGAGCCTGAAACGCCGCTTGGCCTGGATATCGGTGCGAGCCTCGGCTGGGGCAGCGCCGGCTACAACAAGTTCTACTGGGGCGAGGCCGGCAGTGAGCTGAACGACCTGGTGCTTTCTGCGGCTTTTCCGTTCGAATTGGCAGGCTTCACTATTACGCCGAGTGTTAATTACGTCACTCTGGTGAGCGACGATATCCGCCGGACCAACGCGTACGGCACGGATAGCGACGACATGTGGTTCGCCGGGATAGGATTTACGAAAGCTTTTTAGACAGACAACTTGCATAAGGGGCAAAAAATGAAAAAGCTACTATTTTTCCTGACTATTGTGGCCGTGACTGTGCTGGTGAGTTCTGCGGCATTTGCGGCCGGCCAAGGTGACAGCAACTCGATTGAAACCATCAAAAACGAGCTTCAGACTAATATAGACATCGTCTGGACATGCGTTGCCGCCTTCCTGGTATTCTTCATGCAGGCGGGCTTCGCGATGGTCGAGGCAGGCTTTACGCGGGCCAAGAACGCGGTCAACATCCTGATGAAGAATCTGATGGATTTCTCCGTTGGAACAATCGCATTTTTCCTTATCGGATTCGGCCTGATGTTCGGTAAGAGCAACGGATTGTTCGGGACGACTTTGTTCGCTCTCTCGGGCGTCCAACCGGGGGCAGACTGGAACTGGACGTTCCTGATTTTCCAGACCGTGTTTGCAGCTACAGCCGCAACTATCGTTTCCGGAGCAATGGCCGAGCGAACCAAGTTTGTCGGATATCTTGCATACAGCGCAGTGATAACGCTGTTCATATATCCGATCTTCGGCTCATGGGCATGGGGCGGCCTGCTCGACGGCGGCGGCTGGCTGGAAAAGCTCGGATTCCTGGATTTCGCAGGCTCAACAGTTGTCCACTCTATCGGTGGGTGGCTGGCCCTGGCCGGCGCGATCGTCCTCGGCCCTCGCGTGGGTAAGTACGGCCCCGACGGGAAGCCTAAAGCAATCCTGGGCCATAACATCCCGCTTGCAGCGCTGGGCGTGTTCATTCTGTGGTTCGGATGGTTCGGATTCAATCCGGGCAGCACAACAACCGGCGACGGCTCGATAGGGTACATCGCCGTAACGACCAATATATCCGCCGCCGCAGGTGCAATTGTCGCAATGATAGTATCGTGGGTAGTAGTGAAGAAACCAGATGCTTCGATGGCATTGAACGGGGCGCTTGCAGGGCTGGTTTCCATTACGGCTCCGTGCGATGGGGTTACTCCGATTGCAGCAATGCTAATTGGGGCAATCGGCGGAGCCCTCGTAGTCGCAAGCGTGCTGCTGATCGACGGGAAATTGAAGGTTGACGACCCCGTCGGCGCCGTGAGCGTCCATGGCGTCTGCGGCCTCTGGGGAACACTGGCCGTGGGCCTGTTCAATATGGAAAGCGGCCTGTTCTACGGCGGGGGCCTGAAGCAGTTGGGCGTGCAGGCTCTTGGCGCCGCAGCAGCTTTCGTCTGGGCATTCGGCCTGGGGCTGGCACTGTTCTATGCAATCAGCAAGACCATAGGACTGCGCGTCACGGCGGAAGAGGAGCTGAAAGGACTCGATATCGGTGAGCATGGCATGGAGGCATACGCGGGATTCCAGGTGTTCACAATAACATGAGCTTTGGCCTGCTATTCACGGAGACAAGAAAATGAAACTAATAATCGCATATATTCAGCCGCACATGCTTCAAGATGTGAAGAAGTCCCTGTACAAGAATGAGGTCTTCAAAATGTCCGTGACAAACGCCCTCGGCTGCGGAGAACAGAAGGGCTATCACGAAAGCTACCGAGGAGTCGAGTTTGAAGTGAATCTCCTCAAGAAGGTCAGGCTCGAGATAGCGGTAAACGAGGACTTCGTCGACAAGACGATAGACGCTATCGTCGAGGGCGCCAGAAACGGACAAATCGGAGACGGAAAGATATTTGTAGTAGATATGGTCGAGTGCATCCGAATTCGAACCGGTGAGAAAGGTAACAAGGCGATCGGATGATCCGCTGCTTTGGCGGCATCGGACCTTCGAGGGGAGCTTCCGGCGCCGCCATCTGACTGTGCCCACCTGTTGGGCATTGCTGGCGAGCCCCGTTCTGAATGACGGGGCTCGTCTATTTTACACAGATGATATCTACATAATTGTAGTCGCTTTTTAGGGTATCCTACAAATATGTAGATACAAGACTCCCCATATGGCGATACGAATAGATTCTTAATCCCTGTCACGCACTGAACTTATGGCTGATACGGGTTTTTGCCAGAAGTCTGGCACGGCCGTTGCGTATTATCCTTTATGTTGGTATTTGGGCTTAGGCCCACAGGTGAAGCAACAGAAAGATGGAGCACAAAACGATGGAATCAAGAAAGAAGGGGCTCATAGGGCCCAGCGGGCTGGTTCTAATCATAATCCTGATCTCGACGATGGTTTTGTGCAATGAGGCTCACGCAGCAACAGAGCAACCGACCGTCGATTCTGGCGCAACGGCCTGGATGCTTACCTCGACCGCCCTTGTGCTTTTGATGGTCCCCGGGCTGGCAATGTTCTACGGCGGGCTCGTCCGAACAAAGAATGTCCTCGGCACGATGATGCACAGTTTTGTAGCTATGGGCATTATGACCGTGCTTTGGGTAATTTGCGGCTACGGCATGTGCTTCGGGAAGAACGTCCTCGGCGGCTGGTTCGGATGGGACTGGTCGTACTTTTTTCTGCGGGGGATTGACGAAAAAATCCTGACGGCGGGTGTTCCTGAGTATGTTTTCGCAATGTTCCAGGGCAAGTTTGCGATCATCACCCCGGCACTTATCGCCGGGGCCTTTGCCGAACGTGTTTCATTCAAGGGCTACTGTGTCTTCATCGCTCTCTGGGGCCTGCTGGTCTATAACCCAATATGCCACTGGGTGTGGGCGGAGGACGGGTTCCTCTTCAACCTCGGCGCAGCCGGGGCAATAGACTTTGCCGGAGGAACCGTCGTGCACATCTCCGCCGGGGTCAGCGGCCTGGTTGCTGCTATCATGCTCGGCTCGCGCAGAGACCACCCCAAGCTCGCTATGAGTCCGAACAACCTCGTAATGACGATGATGGGTGTAGGCTTGCTTTGGGTCGGATGGTTCGGCTTCAACGCCGGCAGCAGCATCTCCAGCGGCCTGGTCACCGCCCAGGCACTGACCGCAACCCAGGT
>JBDREF010000413.1:0-18814 GCA_043820045.1 Planctomycetota bacterium
GTCAAGGGTGCCGGTTCAGCTCATACCGATTGAATATTATAGCCGAAATTGCCCGAAAAAGCAAGAAGAAAATGTTTTTTTGGGTTGCTGGGGGCTCTGGTTCGGCGGCGATCATTCCATCTGAAGCGAGCCGGGACCGACAATTTCGAACTTCCTTTTGCCGGTATTGAAATTGTATTCGATCATATCGACGAGGATGCCGTTGTAATAGCACGGCCGGACATCGTCGCCGGTAACAATTACGATGGAACTCTTGTTGTCGTAGAACAGCTTATTGCCGATGAAGTTATTGCCCTTATCCTCGTCTTTATAGTCGATTCCCCCGGTTGCAGTTGCCGTTAAAAGCTCGCTGCGGCCTGAAGGCGTTTTAAAGAGCAGGGCTTCGACACGGGATGCTTCGGCGGTAATATGCCCGTCATCGGTTCCGTTAGCGACCGAGAAATAATCGAAGAGCAGTCTCCTCGATCCTGCATCGGCTACGATTCTATTGTCCCCTATGAAATATTTCAGAGTCTCAAAGTCGCGTAAGAACACATGGCACGGCTGGTTCAGGCCCACACCTTCGGTTTTTTCCGCGGGCCTTGGTATTTTGGAATTATCCACGTGTATCATACTTGACGGCCCCGTAGCCGCGAACAGTCCCTCGACGTGGTCGTAGTCCACCCGGCTGCATTTGAGTTCGACGCCTCCGAGAGACCTTGCTGCATTGCCGTTCTGCGTCTGTCCTTCGAGAGCAGGCGCAGTCTTTGCCGTTTTGGTGCTCGCAAGTGTCACCACACCTCCGCTGGCGGTAAGATGTCGGATTCCGGTCGCCGTTCCGGGCGAACCGGCGTTTGCATCCGACGGCAGGTCCACGGTTATCTGTTCCGACATCAACATGTATTTGGTTATGACGTTCGGGTCTTCACGAGTCGCAGTACACAGGCAATCTTCGTCGAAGACGAGCCTGTTCGATGCTCCCATGAAACGAACCTGCTTTTGAGCGGTGACTATGACCGGTGTCGGCTCGGGTGCGGTCTCGGTATCGTTCGAGTCCTGCGCTGCGCCGGTGCCGTTCGCATCCTGTACGTAGAAGCTGAGCCTGGCCGGGCCTGCGGCAAGAATATCGGGACGTTTGGACTTGTCTTCGGGAATATCCACGGTTATCTGGGGGGACCGGAACGTTATGTCCCTTTGCTCGGTCAGGCCGCTCTGTGGTGTTGTGCAAAGGCAGTCGCCTTCGAAAATGACCTGGTTCGACGCCTTGAAATACTTCGCCGTCTGGGTGGCGGTTATCTTCACCGGAACCGGCGGTTCGTTGGCGTCGGCGCCGGCATCCGCGCTCCTGTAGAACGTAACCTCGGACATGCCGTCGGCGAGAACATCTCCGGTAGTCGCATTATAGTCGATTTGCCGGGTGAAGAACTTGGTCCGTCCAGTCTTGTCGTCAAGTTCGGCGGGGCGGTTGGAGTCCGAAACGGCATCGTTCGTATCGACTTGCGCGAAGCCATCGATAGTCCTGACGGAGTCCCTCGGCACAAGGACAAACCCGTTGTCGCAGGTTACGACAATATCAACAAACTCCACGGACGGCACGTTAGGCTCGCCCGGCGCTGAAACAACGGCACCATTAAGCTCCCCGAGCGATTCATTGGGCTCGCCCGCTGTCGAAACGGCGACAACACCGGCGGCGTCGGCTTTGTCCTGTTGTACTTCTTCGGCGGCTGCGGCAACCTGCTTCGTATCGTCCGTGCCGTTGGCGTCAGCCTCGTCGGGCTGGGCGGTCGATTTGTTCGACCAGAGAATGTCGCTGATGCAAATCTTGTCATCGGCGAAAATCAGTTGCTCGGGAGCGTTGATAAGCACATTCTTGCTGAATATACATTTGTAGTATTGGTTCTGTTCCTGCCGGGGCGGAGGCGAGACGTCCGCCTGCAATGCTTCCGTCGGTTCGGGACCGCCGGCGACAACAGCCTGGTTCGGCTCCGGCAATTCGGTTCGGACGGCAACTTCGGCGGGGCTGCCGGCGGGTTGACCGGCTTTCGCCCGGCCGGTTGATAAGGCCGTCATCTGCGAGCTTCTTATCAGCAGGCTTTCCAAATCGAAAATCCTGAAAAGCTCGACGCGCTCGGACAGGCCGCTGTATATCAGCTCCAGACCGGTGCCTGTCATACGGACATCCTCCGAGACGAATCGAACGGGCCCGGCCGTGGATATTTGAGACCTCTCGCTGAGGAAAACAATGTTGTCGAGATAGATGAAGCTCTCTTTGAACCCGTCCTCGGCCTCGGGCACAATGTGTATGACCACGTTCGAGCTTAAAGTTGCATCCTTTGGGGTTGTCCTGCCGACGGCGGTCTCGACCTGTATCTGTCCCCTGTCGGCTGTGATGTAACATTTGAAGCTGCGCTGGTAGATATTCACGTACGGCTTTTCAATCTCCCAGACGTCGCTGACTTCGTGCAGCAGTCTCTCGAAACCCCATTCTCGCTCGACTTCCTTGGTCCTGGGGTTGAGGGTAATGTACCTGGCCTTTCGGACCGGGCCAAGCCCAAGGTCCCCGATCTTGCCGACGTCACTGTCGAGACCGGCGGAGTTACTATCGGAGGCGACCTCGGAAAAATCGACCAGCGGGCCGGTGTCGATAGGAGGCGTCTCGCTCATTCGGCTATAGAGCAGGTACACTCCAAGCACGGCGCCCAATGAAACAAAACCGATAAGAAGTTTTCGCATCTCAAAAGTCTCTTCCTGCCGTTACGGCAGATATCTTTTCATGAGTTCCTGCCACTTGCCGGTACTTTTCAGAATGTGCTCTATCACCTCGCGAACGGCGCCGCTGCCGCCTGGGCGGGCAGTGACGTAGTCGGCGTGCCGCTTGAGTTCGTCAACCGCGTTGGCGACGGCAACTCCGAATCCGACGTATCTTATCACCGGCAGGTCCGTCAGGTCGTCGCCGATGTACGCCGCCTGCCGGGGCAAGAGGCCGAGCTGTTCGAGAAGCTGCTCAAATACCGGCAGTTTGTGGTGGCAATCCTGAAAAACGTGTTCGATCTGCAGTTGCTCGGCCCGGAGTTTTGTCGGCTCCGACGTTCTGCCGCTGACGATGGCAACCTTCAGGCCCGCCCTCTGCCACATCCGGATTCCATGGCCGTCCAGCGAGTTGAAGGACTTGCTCTCGCTGCCGTCGGCGTTGATTATCAGCGTTCCGTCGGTCATGACGCCGTCAACATCAAGGGCCAGAAGCTGTATGTCGCCAAGGTCGGGTGTGTTCATTTTCGATTTCCACTTTTCGCTCTTCATCGGCAGCCGCCGATTGTTTGTTATCCCACGACTTTAATCGTCACGATATCCTGTACGTCGATCAAGCCGACCGGCCTGTTGTCCGCATCGACCACGGGCAGCTCGTCGATTCTGTACTTGTGAAAAATTGCCGTTGCCTCTGCGGCAAGGGCATCGGCCCTTATTTTCTTGCATTCCGGCGTCATGACCTCTGCGGCCCTGAAATCGAAGGCCTTGCTTCCATGCTTTGCCATCAAGCGACGAAGATCGGCATCGGTGATTATTCCCGCCAGCCTGCCGTCTTCGCCGACGATCATAACAGCGCCGTGCCGTTTCACGTCGCCGGTCTCTTGAAGCAACTGTTTTACCGTATCGGCGGTCTTAATGATGGGCAATTTTTCGCCCGGCCTGAACATCATGGACTGCTCGACGGTCATCAGCTTAGCTCCGAGCGAGCCGCCCGGATGGAACCTTACATAATCCTCGACACTGAATTGCCGCGCCTTCATAACAGTAAAAGCGATAGCATCGCCGACGGCCAGCATACACGTGGTGGACACGCTCGGGGCGACTCCGAGCGGGCACGCCTCGCTCATCCGTCCCATGCAGAGGGCAACATCGCTGTATTTGCACAGGGTCGAGTCTTTTTCGCCGGTTATTGCTATCAGCCTAATCTCCAACTGTTTGACGATATTTATCAGTCGGACGACCTCATCCGTTTCGCCGCCGTAACTGAGGACCACCACGACATCGTCTTTGCGCAGTCTGCCCAGGTCGCCGTGGACGGCTTCGGCGGGATGGAGAAAATGGCTCGGCGTACCGGTCGAAGCCAGTGTGGCGCTTATCTTCTGCGCGATGATACCCGCCTTGCCGATGCCGCTGACTATACAAGAGCCTTCGGAGCTGAAGATCATCTCGCAGGCCCTGGCAAACGATTCGTCAACGATCGGCGTAATGGAATTGATGGCCTCGGCCTCGGCCGTTATTACCTGCCGTGCATATTCAAGATCAAATTCCACTCGCTTGCTCCCAGTCAACCAGTCCCGGCGTCTCGAACACCTACCATCGAATCGCGAGTTACGGACTCTGTTATTATAGTTTTACGACACTGCCCCGTTCGTTGTAGCAGACCAAATCATTTTTTTCGCCGGAGTAATCGGACGCCGAATGGATGACAACTCGCTTGTCGCTGTGCTGCTCAATCTGTGCGAGGGCGGCTCTCTTGGCGTTTTGGAGATAGTCGGCAACTTCGGGCGAGACGAACAGCTCGATTCGCTTTATCTGCTCCCTTGACACCGAGAGATTCAACAGCCGGATAATCTCGAGAGCCAGCGATTCATGGCTCTTGACAAAACCCGTACCGCCGCAGTTCGGACATGCCAGATAAGTGCTGGATTGCAGCGACGGGCGCATTCTCTGGCGTGTCATTTCCACAACGCCGAACCTGCTTATGCCAAGGACTCTCGAACGGGCCCGGTCGGCTTTGACGGTGGTCCGGAATGCTTTTTCCACCTCCTTGCGGTGCTTGGCGTTGCGCATATCAATGAAATCGCAAATGATCAGCCCGCCGAGGTCCCTCAATCTAAGCTGGCGGGCGATTTCGGTCGCAGCTTCCATATTGCTCTGGTAGGCGGTCTGCTCGGCGTTTTCCTGCCTGCGATAACGTCCGCTGTTGACGTCGATCGAGACCAGGGCCTCGGTTTGCTCGATTACAATTGAACCGCCGCCCTTGAGGTCAACCTTGCGGGACTGGATCTTGGCAATTTCATTCTCGATATGGTACTTGTGGAACAGCGGGACCTTACCGTCGTAGTATGCGACCCGTCGTTTCACACGCGGCGTGGCTATGGAAAAGAACTCCATGATTTTGCGAACCACGGCCTCCGAATCGCATACTATTTTGGTTATCTTGCTGTTATAGACGTCCCTAAGCGCCCTGATGACAAGGTCAGATTCCTGGTAAAGCTCGCCCGGCGCTCCTTCGGTTTCTATGCGTTTTTCAATCGCCCTCCACAGCCGGTTGAGATACTTCAGGTCGTTTTGTATGTCCCTTTTCGAGCACCCCTGTCCCGCCGTCCTGATAATGAACCCTCGGCCTTTCGGGGGGGCGACCTCCTCGAAAATCTGCCGGAGCCTTTTCCGCTCCTCCTCGTCGTCAATCTTGTGCGAGACGCCGTGCTTTCGCATCCAGGGCATCATGACCAGATACTTGCCCGGCAGCGCGATATACGTGCTGAGGGTCGCTCCCTTGGTCTTCAGCCCTTCCTTTGTGACCTGGACGACGATCTCCTTGCCCTTGCGCAGGCAATCCTGGATGGGAGGCCGGTCCTTGAGCGACTTTCTTCGGCCGATACTCTCGATGTGACTGCTGTCAGACTTGGAAAAATAGCGGGGATGGAGGTCGCTTATGTGGAGAAAGCCGTTCTTGCCGACTCCAAAATCTATAAACGCCGCCTGTATGCCCGACTCAATGTTCACCACTCTTCCTTTGTAAATGTTGCCGACGTGCCTGCCGAGGCTTGCTCTTTCCACATACAGCTCTTCGAGCGAACCGTTCTCAACTACGGCCACCCTGCACTCTTCGCTCTCGGCAACATTTATGAGCATTTCTCTTGCCATTTTTTTAGCCCTGTTTACATTGACCGGTTCGATTGCCCGGTGATTCTGTGTTCCTGTCTCTTTTCAACAGTCAATATTCAATTTTAAGTTGTCAATGGCTTTGCCATTGTACGTTGGTCCGCCTGATCGGTCCCGCCAGATTGCCCTGGTTCAAGCCCAGCAACTCCAGAATCTCGTCAACGCGTATCGAGCCGTCGGAGTTGATTATGCACTCGACAATTATATCTTGGCCATCCAGTTCAAGCGATTCCAAAAAAACTCTGACATCCACATTCCTTGATCTTGATCTCTTGCCGGGTGTTTGACGCCGGATGTAGAGATTTTCACTCGCCAGCAAACGCCCAATCGTCATTCTTAGCTCTTCGTTCACACATTCGGCGCCCACCGGCAGAATATATCTCGCCGAACACGGCTGAAACGACGTACCCGCCCCGGCAATGCTTACCGAAACCAGCTCGAAGCCGTCGGGCAATTGCGCGAAAAGGTCGGTCCCGATTCGTGACTGGCAGCTCTCCGCCGGCAGCTCGTTCGGGTCCCGGACAACCCGAAGGGCCAGCAATTCATCGTCCGACTCGACCCCCACGGGCCTCGGCAACGGCAACGAAAGCCTGGGCCGAGGATTGAAACCCTGGCTGTATTGGATGTTTATGCCCGCTCGAATGCACGCTCGTTGAAAAACCGCCATCGTCTCGGCGTGCGAGAGAAACCTTAGACTCCCTTTTATTCCGAATTTTATTACGAGCAGCACAGTCCCGTTTGAAGCTGCTATGCGCGTATCTCCTTAAAAGCATTTTGCATATACAACAAGGGGCATTATGCCTATCTTCAACCTAAAAACAAGCAATTTCCATTGTAAATCCGGCCGCTCTGCCGCAAATGCCCAAATTGACGTGCGGACATGCCCTGACTCTCTCGCCCCGGAAACGCTGTAACAGCACAACGGAAGTGTGACGCCGTGAGATTGCAGGCATGAAAAAGAATCCGCCGGCCCCGAAGCAGGATGGGCTCCTGCTTCGGGGTCAGTCGGTTTGCGTTTATGCCTTGAAGAGGACTATGAACACGAGAATAGAGGCAAATGCAATCGCGCAGGGTACGAAGAAAACGGAGCGCCACTGGAATTTTTCCTCTTTTCTGAATTTGTCCATTATGAATCCGGCGAACTGCGTGCCGGCGAACAGGCCCACGCCCGTAGTGGCGGCGAACAGCAGCGACTGGGTAGAGCTTTTTATATCTGCGGTTGCCTGCTTGTCGGCGTATATCTGGCCCACGATGACGAAGAGCACATAGGCCAAGCCGTGGAATGGCTGGCAGGCTATGATAATCCATCGCGGCGTTTGCTTTATGTACGCTACGTACAGTATGAACCAGCAGGTTGCGCCGACGATCAAGGTCCATTTCGTACCGAGTTTGTCCATGCAAAGAGCCATCAGGAAGAAAGTGGCTATTGCCTGGACTGCCTGAGCGATGCCCATTGAGGCCGGGACGTTCTTCGCTGGAATTCCCACGTCCTGCATGAATGGCGCCGTACCGAGGAAGTAGAACTGCATCAGGGCGAAGAAAACCATTGAGACGACAATAAAGATAAGGTAGTTGGCGTCTGTTAGCAGACCCATCGCCTTGATAATAGGCATCTCACCTGTCCCTGACGGTTTCATGGCCGGCAAGAGCACAAGGCAGCCGATTCCCATAATCACTGAAAGGATAGCAGCGAGGTAGAGGCAGTCTTTCCCTTGCTCGCCGGTTTTGAATATCCATCGCCAGCCTGTAAGAGCCCAGCCAACGAGGGCCCATGCAATTGGGGCCCAGATGAACACCTTACCCTGCTGGGCGACGTCTGAGACATTTGCGAACAGAACTGCGTTGACCAGCGGCAGCGTAGCGGCATAGCAGATGGAATAGAGGAACATCACTACAAAGAGGCCCTTGAAGGTCGTCTTGCGCACCGCGATGAACATCAGAACCGCGCCTAACAGGTGAGCCACGCCGATAATGATCTCGGTGTTTACGTACTGGTCGGCGAGCTGGCCGGAGACCAATGGCATGAAAATGCACGCGAGCGGGAACGTGGCGTAAATCCATCCGGTCTGTTTGCCGCTCATTTTCAGCGGCCCCAGAAGCCGTGCGGCCAGTACTGGCATCCAGGCGGCCCAGACCGCGAACTCCATGAACATCGCAAAACTCAGGGCGATGTACAGTTTCCATCCCATTTCCATTTCATTCTCCTTAAATTATGTCTGTATTTGTGCCGCCGGAATCCGGATCTCCGGGGGGTACTATCCGCCACCTGTCAACCTCTCGGCGGCGAGCTTGACGTCGCCGAACCGGTCGGTGCCCGCTTCTCGTTCGATTGCCAGAGTTCCGTCGAATTCGATGTTCTTCAACGCGTTCAGGAATGCGTCCGGCTGAACCTGACCATCGCCCCAGGGGACTTCTGCGCCCCATGTGCCGGGTTTCTGTGTCCTGACTGCATCCTTCACGTGAATGTGCTTTATCCACGGCGCCAGGACCTGCACCGCTTCTATGGGATTGCCTTTATCATAGAGAATCATGTTGGCCGGGTCGAAATTGACTCCCAGAGCCGGGTGGTTCAGTTCTTCCAGGAAATGCCGCAGTTCCTCGGCCGTCTCCTGGCCGGTCTCCAGCAGAAGCATGATGTTCTTCTCGCCCACCGCATCCGCCAGGGACCTGATCCGCTCGTAGAATTTCTCGGCGTACACTACATCGCTTTCATCGACGAATCCGGCGTGCATCGTCAGGTACTTTACGCCGAGCTTCACGGTTGCGTCAGCGGCGCCCAGGAACAGCTCCTGGTTCTGCTCCCAGTACTGGTCCGGTGCGATGCCTCCCGTGACCTTTATGCTCTCGAGCGTTGAGTAGTCTTCCTGCGGGAAGTCGATCATCGTCGCGCTGATGTTCCAGTTTTGGGCCTCCACCGCCGCGAGGAATTCGTCTCCCTTTTCCCCGACGGCAGCTCGGATACCCAGGTGCACGTGGTCGATCCCGATTTTCTTCATTGCCTCTGCCACGCCGCGCACATCCGTCTGAAGCGACCATGAGCAGACTCCTATCGGCCAGTTCTTACATTTCATTGCACGATTCTCCCATTCTAACCTTCATTCTGTATCAGCTAATCGAAACCTTTTTTCCCTTGCTCGCCGACTTCTTTTCGGCCTCGACGATTTTCACCGAATTCATCGATTCTTCCAGAGTCGTTATTGCTTTGACCTTTTTGCCCTTTACTGCCTTGGCGAAATGGGCTATTTGCAGGAACCATCCGTCGCCTTCGGCGACTTCCGGCGTGAACGCCTCTCCTTCGGCCGGGCAGACCCTGAACGCCGGGTCGCGGGTCAGGTCGTAAACGAGCGTCGCTTTTTCCATCACGATGTTGAAGCTCATCTCGAAACCGAACGTCGGCGTCATCCCCCAGCCGCCCTCGGCCGTTACCACTTTATCATCGTCGTAGAGGTATTGTGTCACTATGTGCAGCAAGCCGCCGCCGGGGCCTTTCGCCCCGAAGCTGCTGACCGCTTTGGGCATACCGAAAAGGTACTGCACGTAGTCGGTGTCGTGGATGTGCAGGTCGAGGGCCATTCCTCCGCTGCGTTTCTCGTCCAGGAACCAGTTGTCGATGCTCCATGTTGGGGCCGAGCCGAGGCGTTGAAATGTCCCGGCGATGACCCTGCCGTACTTGCCGGAGTCGATGATCTCTTTAGCCTTGGCGTACTCGGGCCAGAACCGGACGCAGTGTCCGATTTGCAGGACTTTTCCGCTGCGTTTGGCCTCCGCTATCATCCCCTCGCAGGCTTTGGCCGTCAGCGCCATCGGCTTTTCGCACATGACGTTGACTCCGGCCGACAGCGCCTTTATCGAAATTTTCGGATGCAGGTACGTCGGCAGCGTTATCGAGACGGCGTCGAGGTTCGCTTCGGCCAGCATCTTGTCGAAGTCCGTGTAAACCTGAAGGCTGCTGAAATCGACTTCCTCCTGGCCGTCCCCGATGTTGCCTACCGCTCTTTTCGTGTCTTCTTCGATGTTGGGGTTAACGTCGCAGATTGCCACGACTTGCGCACCGCCCAGCTTCTTCCAGCATTTGTAGTGCGTCTGCCCCATGAACCCGAATCCTACAATGCCTACTTTCAACATGCGTCTAATCCTCCCGTCTATTGCCTTCTCGTTCGGTTCTCACTGGCCATAACGCAGGCATTTTATCAGAGTCTTCGATGTTCGCAAACTCATTTCTACAATTTTATGGTGGGTAAATTGCTCTCAGCGTGGCCGCAGATTCGGCGGTCGAAATTCAGATTTGTACTGTGTGATTATCGGTTTTTTCGATGATTTACTGATCCGGCGACGGAGGGGAGGCGGTCCAGTTTTCGGGGTCGTTGGCGTAGTCGGCGAGGACTTTGCGGGTGAGGGACAGGCCGTAGCCGTCCGCTTCGATTGGCCACAGGTCCACCGAGCCGGCGGTATCCTCGGGATGTGAGCCGTCGCTGTAATCGACCCTGTCGATGCGGATGTAATGACGATTGCCCTGCCCGTCAACGTCGCCGGGCATGCTCAGCTCCAGCCTCTCCCCGGCGTTGCTCAGACTGCCGTCATAGGGGCCGAGAATCTTATCAGCGGGAACGTTAGGATAACGCCACGAGAAGGCCTCCGGCTTCTTGAGTACTAAGATATATCCTCCGGGGGGAATAGTTACAGGCGCATCGGCCGGGAAGGTGAACTCGATGCCGTCGGTGAACTTCCACGGCTCGGCCATCGCATAGTCGTATAACGTCACAGGTTCGGCGCTGATGTTCTGAAGCTCGATGTATTCGTATTGGTCGTTGGTGTACGAACCGCCTGTCGGCCAGTCGGGATTGTACATAATCTCGCTGATGACTACCGGGCCGACCTTCGGGTAAGAGTTGGCCGAGCCTTCCGTAGCAGTTTCCATCGCCACGAAGTTGTAATTGTCCGTGCTCGTTTTATAGTAGCGTCCGAACGATACGCCGGTTACAGAAGCTCCGAAATCCTCCACCGTTCTATAGCCCGTCAGCACGCCGTTATGCGTGGAGCTTAGATAAACCTGCTCGCCGTTCTCGCTCAGGGCGAAAGATTCGTATGAAACGGCGGCGTTGCCGAAGTGCAGATCCTCATAGAAGACGATGTAGCCGTATGGGTCGATTTTGGTGCCGCCGGCTATCTGGTATTTGAAGAGATTGTCTTTGCTGTCGCTTAGGAACCAGCCGCCTATATCTATGGTCTTATCTGTTGTGTTGTGCAGCTCAATCCAGTCCGAAGCCTCGGCGTGCGCGTGGGCCAGGACCTCGTTAATAACTACGTCGCCGGGATTGGGGATAATTCCGCTATCGTCCTGACCGGGAGAGCCTGCCGCATACGTGCTTGCGCGCCAGGAGTCTTTCTCGTCCCAACTGGTTAAGTCGGGATTGGTCGGGTCTACTATCGTAAGGGAGAAACCTTCGCCGTCGGTGACGGAGCGCCAGCCGTCTTTATAGTTGAAGTCCAGGACGGTCTGACCTATGGCGTCTTCCAATCTGATTCTTTCGCCGCCGTTATTCAAACTGCCGGAGTATTGGCCTGCTATATTGAGATTCGAGCCGTATCGGCCCTCGAAGGTGCTGCGGTCCTGGACGACGAGGACGTAATCATCCGCGACAAGCTCGACACTGGGGAAGGTAAAATCGATGCCGTTCGTAAAGCTGACCAGGTTCAGGTTGATGGACTCGGCGCCGATGTTCTTCAGCTCGATGAACTCCTCGTTCGGCTCGTCAGTATTCCCCCGAGCCTTCGGGTGATACATAATCTCGGTGATACGCAGATTCTCCGCCACCGGCCCGAAGGCGAAAACCACTTCGTTCAGGGCGCTCCATGTGCGGCCCGTTAACACCCTGGCCTTGACGTGGGTGCTATTGGTCAGAATGATTGAGCCGCTATATTGTATTGCGGTGGGTGCAATATTACTGCCGCCGATGGAATCGCTCCTTTCGGCGGCAACAAGTTCGGCAGAGATAAGGAAGTCGGAGCTTGTAGCGGAAACGTTCAGGCCTTGAATCGCGAGGATATTGTTGCCCTGCTTCAATTCGCTTATGTGGTCGGTTAACGAAAACGATTCGACCCCATCCGCCTCGTGATTGCTGTCGGCTTTGGAGTTCCAGGCCGGCGTTCCGGTAAACAGTACCCGTTGAACTTCGACCCCGTTAATGTATGCGACAAAGCCGTCGTCGTAACGCATCTTTAATGTCATAAAATCGAAACGTGCCGGGTCACCACTAACGGTAAATGGGATACGGATATAACAAGTGGTATTCCCGTTGTACATTTGTGCCTGGACGTCGAGGCTTATATAGTTTTCGTATCCCGAACCTCTCTCGTAGCCGACGCCGCCGGGGCTTGTGCTGCCGAATCTCCATGTCGAGTCGTTGAAAACTCCGCCGCCCGTCCAATTACTGCTGATTGCGCGGACCGGTACCAGTACCCGTTTAGTGGCATTCTCAGTCAGGAGGGTGGTAGTGGCAGTGTTGGTGCCTTGCTGTACAGGCGGCAGGTGCGGGTCGCTGCCGTCGAGAGTATAATAGATAATGCCGGTTGTCGTGCTCATTGACAGTCTGTAGCCATTTGCTACCTGTCCGCCTTGCCGCCCAAAGCTCGGCGGGTTCACGTTAGGATACCAACCCGCGGCCTTAAACTGGTCCAGTACGACAGAAGTTCGAAGCGGCATGTAGTTGGTGAGCAGCCGGTTGATCTCGGGCTGCCAATGGCTGTCTCTTGTAAAAGGTGTCGACCTCTTGGCATCTCCCCATCGGGCGGATTCGGCGATTATCGCAAGTTCGATCTGCCCGGCACGAGTCCGGATACGCTCCTGGGACTTGCCGGGGGTAAGAATCCCGTCGTTGAAGAAATACTTGAATACACGATCAGCGAAGCGCATTTGATACCGCTGATTGGCTGCGAGCTGCATGTGGACCCAAAGAGGATTCGACTGGTTGAATTGCCCGCCTACCGCAATCGTTGTGTCGGCAAAGAGACGATTCTCCTGGAGGTCGCGCAACGAATGCTCGGCATCGTGCCTGAAGAACTTGAAGCCGTTCGGGTTGTTTCGATTATAGATTCCATAGAAGTTATTGGGCACTCTGCCCCAGGCGCTGACAGGACCGTCCGGATCCCCGACATAGTAGGTGCAGATCATGTAGTCGATGAGGTTGTCGACATCGAGCAGCTTTTCGTAGCCCGGGTTTCGAGTACCATCGGGATTCATTCCCTGTACACGATAGTAGCTCTCGTCGTCGGCGAAACCTGCCCTTGCCGCATCCCATAACCGCCGCCAGGCATTCAGGTTACCATCTGCCGCCTCGATTACATAGTTCGGATTGCCGCCCCTGGACTTGACGACGTCGAAATCTTCCTTATCGCCGCTGAGGTAGGACTCGGCGTACGAGGCCTCGGAGCGTTCCTGGGTCTGGAAGAGGCCCCAATAATGGCCATTTATGTAAAGGTGATAATAGCGGCTTCGGGTATAAGGCCGGCCCATCTCACGCTGAACGTCGCGCGAGAACACCTCACGGACCATCGTGTTACTGCCGTCGCCCTGGAAGCTCCATGAGTAGTTCTGACTGGTTCGCAGGTCGATATTGTCGAATTCGTCAACGCCTTCATCTTCAAAAAGTGGAAATCTTAGCTTGGCGTCGCCATATTCGGCCCGGAATAACAGACGAAATGCATGCTTGGGATTGCTGCTGCTACGGCTAAAGCCACCGCGTATTCGCAGGCCGGCATCAATCTGAAAACCTTCGCTGCCATCAGGGTTGATTAGCTCCACAGAAACAGGTCTTTCCCATGACAGGCCCTGCTGGCGTGCGTTGACGAAAATGCCGGTGCTCGAGTCGAACAGGTTGTCCAGATCAGTCACGAGCGAAATTGCAGGTAATGCCAGCAGTGCATCTTTAATCTTATTCCGGTAGCGGGAATCATTGACCACATCCGGGTCCATGCCGTAGTCGATTGTCTGCCCGTTGACGCTACCTCTCGGCCATCCGAGGCCCGGCGGCTGGCCTGAAGGGGATTGTCGTATTACGTCGTCGAGGAAAATATAAGTTTGAGTGACCGTACCACTTGATTCCCAGCTCGGCTTTATTGCCTTTGCACGCAGGGGCGTTGTCATGCTTATGTAGATCGGCCCCGTGTAGACGGTCCCGCCCGGAGTCCGCCCGCCGGCCGATGAGTTGTATGGCTCACTTCCGTCGAGGGTATAGTAAATGATTGCGCCTTCGGTCTCGCTGGCGATGGTGACGGAAAAAGGCTCATCGTAGAAACCGTGGTCGTGGCTGAATTGGGGCTCGGCGACCAGACCTGAATAGCCGGCGTTGTTCCGCGCCGCCGGAGTCGGGAAGGGGAAGAATCGCCAGCTATCGCTGGCATCGGGATAACGGCCGTAGGAAATGTCGGTGGTCTGCTTTGGGAAACTGATGCTGTTAATGAGCGTAGCTGCGTCCCTGTCGAACAGGCTGATATCTTCGCCGTCGGCGTTGAGCTTGAAGTTCGCATGAAGGCCGGCGTCGGCTGTATCGCTGTCGGCCCATATTACGACGTAGCCGCCTGCGGGGATGGTCGTGCCGATCGGAATTCGCCACATCGTGGGCCTGGCCGGATCGTCTGTCAAGTACATGCCACCGATATCGACGGCGCCGGGGCCGTAGTTATAAATCTCGATCCAGTCGTCGTACTGTCCCTGTGGGTCCCGGGTAAAGCTGCTGTTGGATGCCATCAATTCGTTTATTGCCAGCGTCACATCCGTTTGCATTTGCTGTTCAGCGCCGGCCGGCAAGTAGGACGCAACAGAAACTGCCGCGAGCGCACAGAGAACCAGGATTGGCAAAGCGAGTTTTATACGCACGGATATTTCCTGCCTCCTTTATCTTCAGGCCGGTTGCTAAAGTCACAATTCCTGGCCCGATAATAAGAAAAATCGTACAAATATTTCGAATTCATTGTAACAAAGTCGGGCAGTTTCTGCAAGGTTTGATGGGCAGTGTTTTGAGATAGCTTGCATACGTAAGACCCATTCGCTATCATTAATCGCGGTCCGACCGGTGAATACGGCCGGGTTTTCCAGCTTTAGGGTTACGAACCGAAGGAGTCGCGGAATGAGAGTATTGCGTTCGCCGCACAATCCGATTATCAAGCCACAGGACGTAAAGCCTTCCAGAGATGACTTTGAGGTTATTGGCGTTCTCAATGCAGGTGTCACCCGTTTCGAAGAGGACGTGATTCTGCTTCTCCGCGTGGCGGAGAGACCGATTAACGAACATTCGGACGTTGTGTCAACCGCCGTTTACGAGGTTGTCGAGGGGCGGCTCGTCATAGTTGAGTTTCCGAAATCCGATCCGGAAACGGAGTTTTCCGACCCGAGGTTGATAGTACGGTCCGGCGAGACATATCTGACATCGATTTCACACCTCAGATTAGCACGCAGCACAGACGGCATCAACTTTGCGATTGAGGATACCCCCGTGATTTTTCCGGTGAACCGTTACGAGACCTTCGGCGTAGAAGACCCTCGAATAACTCTGATTGGCGGCATATATTATATCACTTATGTCGCTGTTTCTCCGCTCGGAGTAACCACATGTCTGATCTCAACCAAAGATTTCATCTCTTTCGACCGGCATGGCGTCATATTCTGCCCGGAGAACAAGGATGTCGTGCTTTTCCCCGAAGAGGTCGCGGGCAGGTTCTACGCCCTTCACAGGCCGGTTTCCCCGCTGTTTCAACGGCATGAAATGTGGATTGCAGAATCGCCCGACCTGTGGTGCTGGGGGAATCATCGCTGCCTGATGGCGCCTCTGGCCAATTGCTGGGACGAGATCAAGATTGGTGCCGGCGCAGTGCCATTCAGGGCGCCCGACGGCTGGTTGGAGATTTACCACGGAGCGGACCGGAACAATCGCTACAGTCTTGGAGCGGTCCTGCTGGACGGTCAAGAGCCGTGGAAAGTGATTGCAAGGAGCGAGAAGCCGATTTTTGAGCCGCAGGCCGGCTATGAATGTGAAGGCTTCCTTGGAAACGTGGTCTTCACTTGCGGGCTGCTTTGCGAAGACGACAAGCTCAGGATTTACTACGGAGCGGCTGATACCACTATTTGCTACGCAGAACTGTCCCTGGAAGATACCATCGAGAGTCTGAATCTGCAGTGAAGTTTCTGCGAGGTCCGCTGAGAGGTTGTTCGCGGCATACCCTCTGACATCAATTTTATCGGGACAACATCTGGCTGGCTGAGTCCTGCGAACTCATTTTACATCTCCGATAGGCATATCTCTTTTCTTCCAACCTCTGATATTCGGCCGGGTTTGTGCCGATAAACTAACGTATTCTATGGGAGATAGCTCTATGAAGAAAAACAAGAATTTGCTGGCTGTTGCCGCGACAGTTTTGTGCGGCATAATCGTGGTCTGGCTCTCAACCTCAATTCAGGGCGGCCAGACGACTTATGAACTCCGGCCGCAGGTTACGGTGCCTGAGCATAGAACAGACGTTACCCGAATTGTAGATGCTTATGAGCGTCTGATGGAACGGTACATGGACCTGACTGAGAGTAATATGGTCGCGGTTAGCACGGACCTCAGAGGCGTCCTGATCAAACTTGATTCTATCGACGGCAGGTTGACCGAACTTTCCGAAAGAACAAGAAGGATCGAAAAGGCGCTTGGAATAGAAGAACCTCAGAAACAGGTGGAAAGAACCCATCAACCTGTAACGAACGATCAGGACCGATAGTTGCGATTGGAAAGCACAAAATAATGTACCAGACCAGGCGAAAGACCGAACGAGTTCCACTGCAAGAAGGCTCGAATGTCATGGGCCGGGATATTATCCATCGTTGCAGGAATAACCCGCTGATTACGATCGAAGATATGCCTTTTGCAATCAGCGACATTTGGAACGCCGGAGCAATACGGTTTCAGGACGAGTACCTTCTGCTGCTGACTGTTGAGACATTGGAAGGGCTTGGCGCGGTATATCTCGCGCGCGGCACCGACGGTTACCGATTTTCTGTTGAGCCTGAGCCGTTTATGACTGCCTCGAAGGACGGGCCGTCTGCCCGGTATGAGACTTTTGGCATTCGCGATCCCCGTATCACGCAGATCGGCGATACGTTCTATATCACATACATAGCCGACAGCGAAGCCGGCCAACGTATCGGATTGGCACGCACGAAGGACTTTCAGTCGGTGGAAAGAATGCCGTTGATCTCGGAGCCTGATACGAAGGGCTCTTGTCTTTTCCCAAAGAAATTCGAGCCGCCATCAACGGCCTACGCAATGCTGGAACGGCCATCGTCCGGCGGAAGCATCTGGCTTAGCTACTCCGACGATCTGACGCACTGGGGTTCTTCCACAATCCTGCTCACGCCCCGCGGCGGGTACTGGGACTCGAACCGCATCGGTCCGGCGGGTCCGCCGATAGAGTTCGAGGAGGGCTGGTTGTTGATATATTACGGCGAAAAAGATACGAGTGCCGGACCGTTGCTGCGTTTGGGAGCGGCTATACTGAGCAAGAATGATCCCTCCCGTGTGCTTGCACGATCGAACATTCCTATCTTGGCGCCTCGCGATAAATACGAACGGATAGGCGATGTTGGCAATGTTGTATTCTCCTGTGGAGCCCTGCTCGAAAACGGGAGCGAAGTTAAAGTTTACTACGGCGCATCCGACAGTTGTATCTGCCTGGGTATCGGAACTCTCGATGATATCATCCGGACATGCCGCAAGGAGTGTCAGTTATGATACAGAAGCGAGGCCGCGATCTGCTACACCGATGGGAACAGAATCCTGTCATCACTCTGGCAGACGTACCCTTCCGATGCAACACCGTTTTCAACGGTACGCCCGTGAAATTCGGCGACGAGTACCTGCTTTTGCTTCGCGTTGAGGGTCCGCAGGGGTATTCCTTCTTCTGCCTGGCCAGAAGCTGCGACGGACTGAGCTTTTGCGTGGATGACCGGCCCTGCATGGTTCCGGCCGATGACGGCCCCTTCATGGTTTGGGAGGAGAACGGCCTTGAAGATCCGCGTGTGACAGTAATTGACGGCCGCTATTATATCATGTACACGGCCGTATCGGGATATGGCCATCGCATTGCTCTGGCCAGAACGGATGATTTCGAGAATTTCGAACGGATTGCGATGGTCTCCGGTCCAGGCAACAAGGACGGGGTCCTCTTCCCTGAAAAGCTTAACGGCGCCTATGCCAGGCTGGATCGGCCCATCGGAAACGATATCGGAAGTATCTGGATTTCTTATTCGCCGGATTTGATCAACTGGGGACGCAGCGAACTGGTTATCTCGCCGAGGCCCCGATACTGGGATTCTTTTCGCATCGGGGCGTCGGTACCGCCGATCCGAACCGACCGCGGATGGCTGGAAATATATCACGGTCTCAAGATGACCAGTGCCGGGCCCATCTACCGGGTCGGTACGGTAATGCTGGACCTGGCCGATCCCACTAAGGTAATTGGGCGCTGTTTAAGTCCGGTGCTTTCACCCCGCCACGAATATGAGCGCATTGGCGATGTAGGGAACGTTGTCTTCGCCAGCGGTGCGATTGTGGAGGACGATGGAGAAGTAAAAGTGTACTACGGTGCGGCGGATACATCCATTTGTGTGGCCACCGGGCACATAGACGAGCTTATCGAGTCGTGCTTTGAGAGCACAGAGTCATCGACCGATAATTTCTGCCTCGCCAATTGCCCCTATCGAAGATAGCATCGTGCCGGGGCCGAACAGACTACTCCTCCGTTCCAGTAGAAATCGTCCAGGTTAAGTGATATTACGACCTGGCCGATAAGTAGAATGTGTCCGCTGTTGTGGAGGAGGCGTTTCGCAGAGGCATTTCTCCACGCGGGATTTTCAAAACACGATTGAGGAGCGGCGACAATCTTG
>JBDREF010000414.1:0-16224 GCA_043820045.1 Planctomycetota bacterium
ACCACGTTCGACGCGCGGATGCCGTACAGGTTCAACATCGGAATCTACGGCACCGAGGGCACACTCCGCAACGATGAACTCTTCGCGCCGAAGCTCTTTCCGGGACAGAAGGGCTTCATGAAAATTCCCTGCATCCTGCCCGACAGCGCCGATGTGGCGCATCATCCGTTCGTGGATGAAGTATCCTATTTCCTTGATTGCATCATAAATGACGAACGGCCGTATCCGGACCTGGAGGACGCGGCAAAGACTCACGCCGTATGTTTTGCGGCTGACCTGTCCGCAGAATCGGGCAAACCCGTGGCAATCGGTGAATTATACCCTGGGCCATGAGGCATCCCGCGGGGACAACTTCGAGCCGAAGGACGTATATGATTAATATATCAGGAACTCTTTCGAAAGGATGGATGGCCGAATCGCTCGGTGTGGTGTTTGACCGCGACTACTACTTTGATCCTGAGAGACGCTACGTCATAGACTGCCGCTGTAATGAATATGCGGTCCAACAATTTCCCGGCATGAGGCTGTTTTATTCCGAGTCCAACCTGGGGCAGATTGATTACTGGGACAAGAGCCTGGTTCAGATTGGGGGTATTCAGCCCAATATGATTCTCGGCATGTTGCTGGGCGCCGATTTTGTGCCGCATAGCAGCCGGGACGCCGACATCATGCCAGGCTGCCTTACAGGCAAGGAGCTTGACGAGCTGCCCCCGCCTGCAAGCCTGCTCGACCACGAGCTAATCAAGCTCTTTGACGATCAAATTCAGCAGATTCAGGATGATTCTCAGAGGCGACTGTGGCCGATTCCGCCGTTCTTCTGGGATTTGTCCGGCCGGGCAACCATACACGGCGTAATGACCTCGGCCCAGAAATTTCTCGGCGAATCTTTCTTCATGGACATGATGGCCCAACCCCAACGCTGCCTCGAAATCGTCCGTTGGATAGGTGAGGCTTTTGTAGCTCTGTGCCGGCACTTTTCGCAAGTGGCCAATCTTCCGGAAACCAGCGTGCATGTCGGCGAATGTTCGGCCTGCATGGTCGGTCCGGAACTCATCGAGAAGTTTGTGGCGCCGGTTACCTCGAATATCGGCAAAGAGCTGGGGCCCATTCGCCTCCATTCCTGCGGGCCCAGCACAAATCATCTGGAAGCGTTTTCCAAAATCGAGAACCTCTGTTCCCTCGACATCGGGGCGGATACGTCCGTTGGAAGAGCGCGGGAAATATTCGGAAAAGAAATGCTCATAAGCATTGCTCCTGCGCCGCATGATATGGCGGCCGAGAGCGCAGATTCGATATTACGCTGGGCCAGGCGCGTTTTCGAAGAGAATGCCGGCGGTAAACTGGAATACGTGTACCACGTCGAGGCAGGTTACAATATCGAAACTGTACGTGCTTTAATGGATTTTGTGAAAAGGCTACCGGGTTTTGGATGTGGACGAGAGGACGGATGAAATCGGGCGGTGTTTTGTTTCCTCGCTCGCATCTTAATACGGACAGTCGATGCATTCCCTAATGGTAGAGTAAGTTTTTTTATGGTAATTTGTCTAACACGCTTGACAAAATGTTTTTATAGGTTAATATATATTCGTTTCTCTGATCACCATCAATCTTCTGTACCGAATTCTTGCGGAGCAATTCGATGGCCGATGCAGCTATTGGAATACTGAAACGCGTCAACAAAACGCAGTTTACTCTCAGAGCCGCCGAGCGGTCTTATCGGCCGGGTCATGGGGAGGTGGCGGTGCGTCCGGACCTGATTCGCGGCTTGGCCCTGGCCGAAGGAGCAGCCGTCACCGGCAGGATCGAACAGAACAAGGGCAAACGCAGGCTGGTGTCAATCGAATCCATCGGCGGAATGCGGCCGGAGGACTTCGGCAAGCGCCCGCATTTCGAGGATTTGGTGGCCATTGACCCTCACGAGAGGTTCGACCTGGGAGGCTGCGGGCTGGAGAGTATGCGAATAGTTGACCTGATTGCGCCGATAGGCAAGGGCACGCGCCAACTAATCGTCTCGCCGCCCAAGGCGGGAAAGACTGTAATCCTGGAACAGATTGTTGAGGCGATTCATCATTTCAGCCCGAAAAGCCGGATCATAGTGCTGTTGGTCGATGAACGGCCTGAAGAAGTGACCCATTTTCGCCGGGCCGTCAAGGGGGCCGAGGTGGTAGCCAGCACGAGCGATCACAGCGCCGACGAACACGTCGAACTCGCCAAACTTATGCTCGCCCACGTGCAAACTGAACTGGAATGCGGGCGGGAGGTTATCCTGTTGATCGACAGTCTCACACGATTGGCAAGAGCGTTCAACAACAGTACGCGCGGGCGCAACGCACCTCGCCGCCATACTATGTCCGGCGGGCTTGAGGCGGGTATCCTGGAGATACCGCGGCGCTTGTTCGGACTGGCTCGCAATGTTGAGAATGGGGGCTCGATCACTATCGTAGCCACGTGCCTGATAAACACGGGCTCGCGAATGGACCAGTTGATCTTCGAGGAGTTCAAGGGGACCGGCAACAGCGAGATTGTGCTCGACCGGTCGCTGGCCGAGGCGAGAATCTTTCCCGCCATAGACATCCCTGCCAGCGGGACGCGAAAAGAGGCCAAACTCTATAGTCAGGACCATACGCACGGCCTCGCCACGCTCCGGCGTGTTCTGTCGAACTACGGGCCCAAGGAGGCAATGGACGCACTGTTCAAGCTGCTGCGAAAGTATCCGACCAACAAAGAGTTCCTGGAGAGCATGTGCCGCGGCGGCTGAGAAACCGGCGCAGAAGCTCCAGTCAACACAGGTTTTTTTTCATGTTGGGGATTGTATCCAAAGGTTTCACCTTGTAAGAGGCCTGGAGGATCCTCCCTGCTTCATCAATCAAAAACGAAGAGCGGATTATCCCCTCGTAGGTCTTGCCGTACATGGATTTCTTGCCCCATGCTCCATAAGAAGCCGCGATTTTGTGGTCCGGATCGGAAAGCAGGGGAAAGCCGAGACTGTATTTATCGTCGAATTTCTTTTGCCTCGCGGGTTCATCAGGACTTATCCCGAGGGCGGCGACTGAGCCTCTTTTCAATTCGCCGGCCGAGTCTCGGATGCTGCACGCCTGCTTTGTGCAGCCGGGAGTATCGGCTTTCGGATAGAAGTAGAGCAAAAGCTTCCTGCCTTTGAAGTCGGAAAGTGAAACTTCGTTGCCGTTCTGGTCCTTCAGCGTAAATCCGGGTGCGTTGGCTCCGACTTTTAGTTCCGCCATAATTGCTCCTTTCATTCCCGATCGCGTGTGGCTCTATCAGGCTTCGACTGCAAAAGTCGGCTTTCTGCTCTTCCATTGACCTCGGGTAAAATCGGGTACTTTTACAGGAACACTGCCTGAGGAAATGGACTTCTCCGAGAGCGGTCCGATCACGCTCATGGCGACTGAGTCATAGACATCGATAGGGGTCTGCGTTCCGCTGCGAACGGCTTTTACGAACTGCTGAAGCTCGAGATAGTCCGTGCCGCCGTGGTCGCCCTGGGTGCCCTGCTTCCACCACGAGTGCTCGTATTTTTCCTGGTACGGGCCAAAAGGCTCCCACTGATGGTACTGTGGGCTCTCGCCGAGAACATATACAGCGTCTCTCTGTTCGTTATACAGGCCTCGTGTGCCCTGTATCAGCCAGCGGTTGTCATACGGCCGGGGCAGTTGCATGTCATAGTTGCTCACGATGGATTTTCCCATCTTTGTTCGTATGACTGTGGTGACAATGTCCCCCTGGGCATATTTCCTCTTGGCCCCGGGGTGGTCCCTGCCGAATTTGCGTTCGAACATATCGTTGATGCCAAAGCCGTCCGTGGCGGTGGAGGTGACGTAGTCGAAACAGTCGCCGCAGTTGATGTCCATCCAACTGAGCACCGGGCCCATTTGATGCGTGGGATACTGATCGCGATTGTGCTCAACCAGATACTTCGCCGGCCAGCGGTCTTCGCCCGTTTTGCTGTCGAAGAACCAGTGGTCGATGCAGTCATGCGAATGCGCACAATGACAATGAACGATTTTGCCAAAAAGCCCCTGCCGAATCATATTCAATACGGCGAGATTGTCCCTGCGGAAGCTCCAGTTCTCCAGCATCATGCACGGCACGGCGGTCTGCTCATAGGTTTTGACCAGGTCCCAGCATTCCTCCAGCGTATAAGCGGCGGGGACTTCCACGCCGGCGTACTTGCCGGCCTTCATAGCATACACTGCCATGGGGGCGTGCCATTCCCAGTACGTGGCAATAATTACCGCATCGAGGTCGTCTCGATCCATCAGTTGCCTGAACGTGTACTCGTCTTTCGCATAACCTTCCGGCTTGACTTGGCCGGCTTTGACAACTACGTTCTGGGCGGCGGTTACCTTCTCCGGGCGAAGATCGCACAGGGCACGAATCTCGACGTTCTCCATAGTTAACAGGTTCTGCATCAGGCTGTTTCCGCGACCACCCACACCAACTATTCCGACGCGTACCTTCTTCTTAGCCGCATCTTCAGCGCGGACCGGCCCGGTGGCTATACCCGCCAACGCAAGACCGACCGTTGCGGCGGTATTGGACTTGAGAAAGTCTCTACGGTTCATATCACTCATAGCCGTCACCCTTTCTTATATTCTGTATGCCGGACTTCTAACGAACGCCTGTGCGGCTCAAGATACCAAATTTGCCCGATAAGTGCAAAGTCTGTGTGCCGGATAACAGGATGCCGGATTTCATATTTCCGCCCTGCATCCTGGATTCCTGATTGATTTACGCTGCTTTTGTGCCGATATGACATCAGGAGAAGAATATCGACAGTCGCGAAGAGAAAGGCAAGCAAACGGTGAACGAACAGAATCTGACGCGGGAGACTTTCATTCCAAAACCGGCCGCCCCTAGGGCCAGGCCTGCGCAGTTCTCGCTTGCTGGCAGGGTGCGAAGCTTCAGATACGCGATCAACGGCATCGCATTGATGCTCAAGAGCCAGCACAATGCCTGGCTGCATGCAACCGCGTCCGTAGCGGTAATTCTTGTCGGCGCACTTTTTCATCTTTCTTCAAGCGAATGGTGCTGGCTGGTCCTCTCGATAATGGCCGTCTGGACGGCCGAGGCCCTGAACACCGCACTCGAGTTTCTGGCCGATGTGGCGTCTCCCGAATTTCATCCTCTTGTAAAAAACGCCAAAGATGTGGCGGCCGGCGCCGTGCTCATCTCCGCAGCAGGGTCCGTAGTGATAGCGCTGCTTGTGCTCGGCCCGCACATTCTTGCGTACTTAAGCTTGGCAAAATAATCTAATTCCGGCGTGCCGAGATGTGCCGCCTTTCTATTTTTGACGCTGGAACCATGCCGCATCTACATCAGCCGGCTCGGGATTCGGCGCAGTGAGCGGGATTCCATCACCGAACTTGCGTTGCTGTGCCTTCATCAGGTTCAGCATATCTCTGACCTTATCGGCATACTCCGGATGCTGTGCCAGGTTCACAGTTTCGTAGGGATCGTCCTGCAGGTTGAACAGTTGCGTGTGGTTGATCTGTGGATATTGAATCAGCTTCCAGTTGTCTTTACGCAAGGCTCGCTGGAAGTTCTTGTATGCTAAGAAAATGACCTCACGCCCTTGGCCCGTCCCGTCCTTCACGGCGTTCGCGAAACTGACGCCTTCGATACCTTCCGGTCTGGGGACGCCCGCCAGGTCGCACAAAGTGGGATACACGTCAAACGAATATACAAAAGCTTCCGATACACGTCCCTGCGGCACGCCCGGCCCGGCGAAGATCAACGGTACCCCCATGCTGTGTTCGTAAATATTTTGCTTGCCCATCAGCCCGTGACTTCCGATTGCGATGCCCTGGTCGGAAGAGAACACAATGATGGTGTTGTCATACTGGCCGGTGTCTTTCAGTGCGTCGATGATCCGCCCAATCTGTTCGTCGAGATAGGTGATAACCGCATAGTAGTCGCGCAGATGCCTGCGAATCTCCGCAGTTGTACGCGGCCACGGCGCCAGTTTTTCGTCCCGAATGGTCATCTCTCCGTTGTCAAAGGGATGATACGCGAGATAGTTCGGTGGCAGGGGAATCGTCTCGACATCGTACTTATCCAGGTACTCCTGCGGGGCGACGCGCGGATCGTGCGGCGCAGGGCCGGCCAGATACATGAAAAACGGCCTCTGCCCTCCTGAAGCCCGGTATTGCTTGAGGAACTCAACCGCGTGGTCGGCGACGATTTTGCCCGGTTGGCCTGCATTCAGAATCTCTCGTTCGTTGCGATAAGGGCTGACGTCCTGAACATAGTGACTGATTTCGAAGCTGGGATGTACCTTACGAGCAGTGTTGCCGCGTTTGCCGATGTGGTAGGTAAGGTATCCGGCCTGCCGGAAAGTCTTGGCTATATTGGGCGATTCCTCGGTCAGATCCCGCACCTTGAACCACGATTGCCCGGTCAGTGTCATCTGGCGGCTTGGCAGGCACACCGCAGCACTGTATCCGCCCATACAATAGGCGTTGCGAAATACGGTGCCTTTAGCCACGAGCCGATCCAGGTTCGCAGTGACGATAGCCGGATTACCCAACGCAGCAATTGTGTCCTCCCGCTGGTCATCGGTGAAGATGAACAAAATGTTGGGGCGTTTAGCGGAAGCCGCGGCGCTTGCACGCACCAACAGGGTTGAAGTGAAAAGGCCCGATGCGCCCGCTGCACAGGTTTTGATAAATTCTCTTCGATTTATGTCTGGTGACACGATATGTCCCTTCAATCTGTAAATAAATGATTCTTGGGCTCATCCGCAAGCTCGACCTACTCATCAACAGTCACTTTGACGGAGATATCCAGCCGCAGGAACTGGCACGTTCCGTTCACATCTTCGCAGGCGTAGTACAGGGCGTAGGCTGCGAGTTCCGTGGTGCCGCTCGCACCGGCCGGGGTGCGGACCTCGAACTCAAGACGTCGCGGTTCGGAAGTCTCCGGCTCCTCGCCTTGCGGCGCGATCAAGAGCTGCGGCTGCACCTGCCAGCCGGCGGGCGGATCGACCCAGAGCTTCAACGGCTCGGCCTCGTTGTTCCAATGGGCCTTCTGTTTCTCGTTCGGGCGAAGTGTCACGTGGACTCTGACGATTTCACCGGGCTTGATACGAGGCGGGACTACCGTTACTTCCGCTAAGACCAGGCCCTGGGCGTCGCGATGAATCCGGCCTTGAGGGTCCGGCGGTTTAACATCGGACTGCCCGCTATCGAAGCTGCGGTCCGGAGCGGCGATTTCCGAGCCCGTGGGCAAAATCTCCAGCTCGACGGGCTTTTCGCCGCGTGCCCTTATTTCGTCGGCGGCTGTTTCCACCCAATCATAGAACGGATACGGCTTGGTGAGCCGGGGGCCGTACTGCTCGATTCGCCGCCGCCAGATGTACTGGTTGGGCTCAATCTGCCGCGCCTTGGTCCAATGGTCCACGGCGGTCTGGAAGTCGCTGGGCATCCGCCGGGCCGAATCGTAGCGCATGCGATAGCAGACTCCCAAACGAAAATGTGCGTCGCCGTCGTCGGGCTTAATATTGATCGCCTGCGTGTAAGCCTTGATGGCCTCCTCAGCTCCGGCCGGCCCCGCCCACAGCACCAGCGCATCGCCAAGCTCGCGCCATGCATCGGCCGTGCCGCTTTGCTCGGCGCGCAGGCGCAGGGCTTCCAGGTCTGGCCGGGTCGGTTTCACGGGTTTGCCGGGGGCTTGTCCGTCGTCGGCTTCGAATGATTTATCGAGGAACTCGGCTTTCAGTGTGTCCGGTTTCGGCTTGATGCTTCTGACGATTCCATGCTCGTCGATGGCCACTTCAATCGGCACGCCCCGCACCTGCATCACGTTGATCGGATCATGTACGATCGGCCAGTCGAACTGGTGCCATTGTGCGAAAAACCGGCTGCGGTCGGAATGCTGCTCTTGTGCTATGCCGATCACAACAAGCTTGCCTTCCCGGACCCACTGCCGCACAGTTGTGTTCCAGACCGGCACGGCCTGGCGGCAGCCCCGTCACCACGAGGCAAAGTGAATCAGAAGAACTTTCCTGCCGCGAAATTGCGACAGCGACACGGGCCGGCCCTCCACAATACTCGGTAAGGTGAAATCAGGATGCGGCTGGCCCACTCGCGGCGAATAGCCCTCCGCGCCAAGAGCCCCGACGGCACAAACGCATCCGCAAGCCAACGTTAGCAGGTTCAGGTTTTGCATGGTCCCGGCCTCCCCAAAGAATCCAAGATTTCAAATTCAAGATTGAAGACATGATACCCACGATTGCAGCCAGCGTCAATTATGAATTGTTCCTTTTCCCCTCTCGTTCCCGGCATCCATCCCTCCCGCTCGATCTGGCCATGGAGTCTTGAGATTGGCTTTGATTGGGTTTGAGTTGGCCTCGTTTTCCTGCAATTAGGTGCGGATTTTATTTCCATAACCATTTTTTGAAAAGGAGTTTGCGCTCATACGGGGCTACTGACGAACGCGGTGAATGAAGCGGCTGGGAAAAATCGCGGCCGGATTAGCGCTGCAATCTACTCTGAGACCCGGAAGAGCGTCTGCTGCCCTCAATTCCTAAAGAATTAGTGGAACGGATTCGGCCTTTTATGGTCTATTGGATAGATTATGCTAAGATGTCAATACCGAGCGAATCCGAAACGGAGACAAGAGGATTATCGTTTTCTCGCGGGATGTGTGCCCGCGCCCGTCCCGGCGACGTTTCAATCGAAAGTCCGGTGCTTTCTATGCATTTAACCGGCGACGCTTGAGATTAGCAAGCGACTGGAGTCTGGAGCAAGCTATAACTGCATGGCAAAGCAATGAGCTTGCGGCGTTTGCGGAGCTTGGCAGGCAATTCTCACGACAGCAGGAGTATCTATCAACAAATGACAAGGAGAAGCTCATTAATTTCGTTATGAACTCGCGTGAACTCCGTGAGTTGTTGGAAGCCATTGAATACGGCCTATGTGAAATCACTCTTGATCCGACCAAAGGCCAATGGCAAATATCGAACGCCCAGATCAAAGCATTGAAGTCCATGCCGGACAGACTGAATGGAGGCTACAGAACGTCGCACCTGATGCATTGTATGTCCGGATAAATACACAACGACACGTCACCTCGGTGTGCAAGTTTCTCGGGCTAAGAACAGTCAAGTAGCAGTTCGTGCTCCGATACGTCGACAGCATTCCCTTGTGGACGCCCTACGGCGCGCAAACAATCGCCCAAGGCACAAGTTGCCCATCCTGCAGGCTACGGTCTGCCGCCAATGTGCAATGCGACGGGAATCTGCCCCCATTCTGTTGGAGGTTTCAGCCCTACAGTGCCATCCGTCAGAGGCCCCACCTCAATTGTTCCGCCGTCGTAAGGGTGGAACCACCGTGCCTTGACAGGCTTCTTCAGACCTTCGAGGCTGATGGTGAATGGTTTGGCCTCGTTGAGGAATACTATGTACTCATTGCCCGGATTGGCCAGGCAGTAGCCTTCGCTGACAATATCCTGCGGCTGCATGAGCCAGTACTTAGTTCCAGCGAAAAACTCATGCAAATTCCTGAAGTACCTGTAGCCCGTCGGCGTATGCTCCGGATGGATGACATCCCATGCGGTGTTTGTGTAGTAATACACTATCGCGCCACCTGCCATGCAGATTTCCCAGGCCCTGCGGCATACCTCTTCCGGAGATTGAACGACGCCGTATGTCTTGTCGTCCTCGCCTTTGAGGCCCCATTCATAGCCGAATTCGACGTTCACAACAGGCCATGAGTTCTGTCGCCTCTGTTGTAGAATCATTTCCCGCCAATTCTTGTGCTGCTGATCCGAGCGGAAATTGAGCAGTTCGTCGTATGCACCACTGTTGTAAGCGGCGTCATCGTCATGGTTGGTGACCAGGCGATGATAAGGATCTGTACTGCGAATCAATCGAAAGCGGCTCAGCTTGTATTCGAGGTTTTTTTCATTGTGGGCTTCCTTCGAGAAGTCCCAGACGACGTTCGGGTAAGCCGCATAACGGGCTACCATCCATTTGAAAAACATATCGTCGTCCGCCGAGCCCTTCGCGGGCCATCGGACCATCTTGTTGTAAACCTTGATCATAATGTGCGCGACAATCCCCCGCTCGCACATCGCGCCGATTACCCGGTCGTAGTGTTTCCAGTAGGCTAAGTTGAGACGGCTATGGTCAGGATTATCATTTTCACCTTCCCATGCGTACATCGGAGCTGGACCGAAGTCGTCGGCCTCCGTCTTTCCCTTGCGCCAGCCGCAGTCATGGGCGTAGGCGTTGAGGATGATGTGGTTGAATCTGTAATCGGCCAGCTTGTCGAGGAACCGGTTGAGTCTGCTGAGCTGCGCATCGTCCATATCCAGGGCCCACAACCAGTCGCACTCATAGCCCACGAGAAAGTATCGCGTGCTGTCTTCGTAGATGAAGTGATGCGGGTGGTCGGCATCGATACGCAAGGCTCCGTGAACGTTGCCGTTCGGATTTGGGACGCAGATGAATGATGCATCAATCGCGTTCAGTGTTTGCTCATCGGACCGCGTCGTCAGCGTCCACTTGCCTTCGACATCGGCGGCGACGCGAATTTTCCAGACGCCCCGGCCATCGTAGAAACCCAGTGTTGCGAATTCACGGCCGTCCGGCCCCTTAACCGCCGCAGCGAAGTCCACCTTGAAAGGATTCGCGAAAGTCCCGGTGATCTTGAATTCGAAATCGTGCGGCTGCCATTTGGGTACCTCGGGAACATCGCCGAAAGCAGTAGAGACGAAAACAACAAAAGCGAAAGGTATCAGAAACTTCCTCATCATGACCTCACTTTCTCATAGTCGGCTTTAAAAGAACACGTGATACGCAACGAGCGTTAATCAAAGATAACCAGACTCCATAGATTCAATTCGGGAATCGTGAGTTCTATCGTTTCGTCTTGTCTGACGACGGGAATCTTTTGTTCCGGAGTGTTAAAGCAAGCAATCGTCGCTTGTTTGACTTCATTGGCGATTGTCAGGTTTTTGAAGCTGATTTTTACCTGGGTAAGCGGCTTCATACTTTTTGTGTCTTTGTCGTAATTAAGGTTCAGAACGTGCAGAACGACCTGGCCGGTATCTGCATTGCATCTGGCCTTGCAGAGCACATTTTCCAGCGTTTTCAATTGCCCTGATTCGATAGCCTCGAAGCCGTCGAACCACTCGGACTTGGCGCGGATGAACCGGTACATCGGGGCATAGGCCTCGATGGGGGCGGCGTACCAATGCGTACCCAGTTCATTGTTGAAGCACCACTGCCGTTTCGGGTGGGGAACCATGAAACGCTGGCCGTGGGCATAGGCTAAGGCAACCCAGAAGCGGACCAGCTCCTCGCAGTTCTGCTGTTTGACGAAAGCCCAGTCCTGTCCCGATGCGGTAGCGGCAAGAGGCCTGCCAAGCCTTGCAGCCAGCCTGTACGCTTCGATGGCGTGGTCGATTCTTTCAACGCCGGCGGGAGCGTTTTGACCGACCTCGCAGACTACATGGGTCAGGTTCTTGATAACGTATTCGTGCGCCTTGTTGGGTATGCCGGCATTGGCGCTGAGCAGCACGGGGTGTCCGGCCACTTCCGCCGCGAGCACGCCGAGTTGCCGTGTGTGTTCGGCTGCTGCCGTAGCGTGAAAGTCCAGGAACAGATCCATCAAAGGTATCTTGTGCTGGACCTTTTTGTACTCGGCGCGGGTTTTGGCGTATTTGCGTACGAGCTGGCGATAATCGAAAGTCTCAATATCCGAGACGGACGCCTTCTCAAGCTGCTCCTTATCGGTGTGCTCTTTGAGATATTCTCGAAAGGCCTTCATGCACCAGTCGCAAAAACCGCCGCCCTGCCACCACGCCGCACCGGCGGTTCCGAGGTGGTCATCGACGTGCAGGCCATCGGCCTTGCCGGCCATCGCCTCGCGCACCCGCCGGCGACATAGCGCACGAAATTCAGGGTGATTGGTGCAGCCGAAGTAAGTCTTCGTACCCTGATATGTATGATCGAATTGCCAGGGAACTTCCACCGGTTTGCCCTCGATATCTACGGCACAGGCTTCGCGCAGAGAGGCGTTCTTGTGGATGTTCTCGGCGCCGGCAGTCAGGCACCACATCGAACCGGTGCAGCGCACCGACAGATCGTGATGCCTCTTAACCTGCTCGGCGGTATTCGCCCCGCCCCAGGCGACAAAAGTGGCATTGTACGCGCGATAGGCGTCGTCGTCCGCGGCGTACATAAAGACCACTTCGGAATGACGAAGGACAGGTTCGGTGCGTGAGACCTCCTGTGCCGCCGTCACGGCACACAACAACAAACCTATGGCGATTCCTTGGAACGAAATTCTTGTGCAAACAAACCGATTTGACTTGTAGCTTTTGGATTCATCCATAACCGAGCTTTCCTGTTCTTAGTCCTGTGCCTTCTGCTTTCTGTACGGCCCAACTGGCGGCAGGAGCGGCCGCAGTCTCTTCACAATGTCCGGATGTTCGCCGGAAACATCATTTGTCTCGGCCGGATCTGTCCGGAGATCGTAGAGAACCAGTTCCTCGGTTGGCTTCGCCCTTTTTGCTTTCTTGTCATTCGACTGGTCCGCTATGAGCTTATACCGGCCGTCAAAGACCAGCGACCAACCATCCAGCGAACTGGTCGCGTATGTTCGCGGCAGGTCGCTTCGTCCTTCAAGGAAAGGACGAAGTGTCTTCGAGTCCATGTCCCCGGGGACCGGAATCCCGGCGTAATCCAGGAACGTCGCGGTAAGGTCCAGGGTCTCGGCGGGTTTATCACAGACGATGTTCTTTCTGATCTTTGGCCCCGCAATGACCAGCGGTACGCACGCCGAAGGATGATAAGGCTTGGACTTGCCGCCCATGCCGCGGTCGCCGAGCATTTCGCCGTGGTCCGAGCAGTACACAATCAGCGTATTCTCAAGTTCTCCCCGCTCTTTCAGTTCTTCCTGGAAGACTCCCAGCCACCTGTCGATGTTGTGAATCATCGCCCCGTAGTTGCGTCTCTTGGCCGACATGTCTTCTCCATTGCCGGCTCTCACAGGTGGGAATTTCGCATCTTTCCATCTTTCGTACATGGACTTGGTCACGTCCATGGGCGGGTGCGGCCCGTTGAAGTTAATCTGGATGAACCACGGCTTTCCCTTCTGAACCGAGCGGATGAGATTCAATCCGTTGTTTGCTATCCAGTTGTCGCAGTACGCATCGTCCGGCATCAGGGACGGCCCGGGATAATCATGGTCCAGGGTCTTGAAATTCTTGATGTGGGCATCGACAAGGCCTCGTCGCTTCAGGAAAGCAAAGTACGGCTCCGGCCTTTGCATGTTCTTGTAAGCACTGGCCCCATCCTGCTTGCCGGCGTTGTCTATGCCGTCGGTAAAGCCCCAGGCCCGGAGCAGGGAAGGCTGGCCCTTTCTTTCGTGCTTGCCGTCAATCCCCCAGTTCTTGCCCGGCTTGTCCAGGTCGAATTTGCCGCACCCGAGCACTTCATAGCCGGCGTCGCGCAGCAGGGAGTAGAAGGTCGTCTGATCCAGAGGATACGGATTGCCGTTGCTCGCCACCCTGCAGTTCGCATACGTTTTGCCGGATGCCAGGCAGGCTCGCGCCGGCGCGCAGACGGGTGCAGGACTGAGGGCGTTCGTGAAATGCACACCCCGGCTCGCCAACAGTTTTAGGTTCGGCGTGATATCCGGCAGTTCAGGGTTGCTGCTCGTCCAGTCGGACCGATGCTGGTCGGGGAAAAAGAACAAAATATTGGGATGTTGCAGGCCATCGCCCGCCAATACACGATCCAGGGTCATCATGGCCGAGACGCTCGCGCCGGCCTTTTTCAGAAATGTTCGTCGATTCATCTTTTCTCCTATTATTGCCGGTTCGCCGAGATTTATGATCCAGTGCTTTCTCAACCTCCCCGGTGTTATCTGTCGCTAACCTTTTTTCCCTGGTGTCTTTTTCCCGGCACGTTTGCCGGCTGCCTTGCCCTTTCGGTACGGGCTGACCTGGCTCCGCAGGTCGGGCTGCGTGCGCTTCCACCAGTCGTCCAGGAGCTGCGTCATATCTGCGACGATTCTTTCGCCGCCGGGTTTTCCGACCAGGTTGTTCCACTCCTGCGGGTCTTTCTCCACGTCGTACAGTTCGAGGGCTTTCTCGCCTTCGAACCTGCACTTGTACTGCGAGGCGCGCACGATAACCGAGTTGCCCATTTCGATGAAGGCCGTATTGGGCCAGCCGCCGGTCTTGCCTTCGACCAGCGGCATCAGGCTGCGGCCCTGAACCGTGGAAGGTGTGGGCACCCCGAGCAGGTCGCAGAAGGTCGGATACATGTCCACCTGCTCGACGACTTCGTGGCGTACTGTCCCCTTAGGCACCCGCGGCCCATATCGCAGGATAAGAGGGATGCGGGTAGCGCCGTCGAACATGGTCATCTTGCCGAACCGCCCGTGCTGCCACTGCATGTCCCCGTGGTCGGATGTGTAGGAGACGACCGTGTTGTCCGCCAGTCCCAGTTTTTCCAGTGCCTTGAGCACGCGCCCGAGGTTCATGTCCACGAGGGTTATATTGGCAAGGTACGCCGTCATGACGACGGGCGCTTCTTCGTCGGTAAGATCGGCCCATTCCTGCGTGGATTTTTTCAGGAATCGACTCGGAGCCGGCGGTTGAGGCGGCAGTTTGACCTTGCCTTCATAAAGCTTGTAGAGGTCTTCCGGCGCCACGAACGGCGGGTGGGGGGCGCTGAACGAACACCAGACGCAGAAGGGCTTGTCTGCGTTTTTCTCCATCCACTCGATTGTCTTGTTGGCGATGTAGTGCTCGTAAGTTTCCTCTTCGCTCTTAGTCGATATCCCCCAGGGTTGGCCGCTGCGGGCGCGGACCTTGCTGTTTCTGCTCTCGGCGTCTGTATCTTCGCCATAGTCCGCCTTTTCCACGCGGTAGTCAAACCCGTGCTGCTGGTCTTCGTCGATAAAGTGCATTTTGCCGACGGCCGCAGTTCGGTAGCCGAGTATTTTGAGGTATCCGCCGATCGTCTGCTGGTCCTGCGGGAGGGCATAGGCGTTGCCGAGCGTGCCGTGGCTGTGCGCATATCGCCCCGTGATCATTGACATCCGCGACGGCACGCAAACCGGCCAGTGACAATACGCCGCGTCGAACAACGCGCCGTCGGCGGCCAGCCGGTCCATGTTTGGCGAGCGCACAAGCGGATGGCCCGTGCAGCCCATGAAGTCCCAGCGGTGCTGGTCCGACATCAGGAACAAGATATTAGGACGGCGACGAGTATCTTCGGCCATGACGCGGTCCAGAATCGCCGCTGCCGAAATACCGATACCTGCTTTCTGCAGAAACGTTCGTCTATTCATTTTCATATGAGGTTTCCCAAATGAGTCACCCAAAACTACTCCAATCTTCTGCACCGAATGATTCTACCGGAGAAGCCTTCAAGTTTCCAGAAGGTTTTGTCCGTTTCTTCGCCTTAGAGAGCAAAGGGGCTGACGAGATTCGCTGGACTTGTCTGCCCGATTCAATATAATCCGGGGCATAAGTGACTCAGAACGTGGCCGAGGACGACAACCGTTGGGAAATAGGATTCTGGAAAAATGAGTACCCGTTTACGCTTCAGATGCTTGCCGTTGTTTTTATCTTGTACGCTTCTGGCTCTTTCCGGATTCGCCGGTTGCCGGAACCCAAATGCTGAGAAGGCGAATTCGGCCGGACTTTCCGTGCAGGCGACATTGTATTTTTCACTGGCCATCGATCCTAATGTTTACACGCAGACAAAGTACAAGAAGCCCCCTCAATTCGTCATCTGGATTGAGAACCCGGCGGGCTCGGAAATCCGAACGGTGTGGGTGACTGAGAAAACCGGCGCCGGCAGTTGGGGCGGCAAGACCACCCGCCCAGTGTCATTGCCGTACTGGTCAAGTCGCTGGAGGAAAGAGACGGGCAGCAGTGGTTTCCCAACCACGGCCAATCCGATGATTGATGCCCTGACTGGCGCGACGCCGAAGCAGAATTTGGCCTGTGAAATCGAGGTTCCTGCCAAGAGTACCTGGAACTGTTACGTTGAGATAAACGCTTCCGGCGATTATAACGAGACCTTCGCCGAAGTATTGAAAGACGGCAAGCGGGACCAGCATGGAAACGGACAGCCCTCGATAATCTACAAGGGACAAATCGAGGCAGTTCCGGGTAAGAGATGCGTTCTCCGGCTCGTGGGCAGAACGGACCAACTGGAGAGCGTCGACCATATCATCC
>JBDREF010000415.1:0-4692 GCA_043820045.1 Planctomycetota bacterium
GTGCTGCCAATCCTCCTGCCAGTATTGCTGATAGCCGGAAAGACATTCTTCAATTACCGCTCCGACAGTCAATCACCTGCGACAACGGCCCAATGGCGACAGAGTATCGCCGGACTGATTGATAATCTGGGAAATCCCAACGTGGCCCTTACGATTTCGGCGGCCATTGCGCTGTTGACTTTCGCATGGTGGCACCGGGACCGCAAGAACAATATCAAAGCGTTTCTTCAAAATGCGCTCTCCAGCGGCGGTCTTATCATCCTGATCACATCCGCCGGCGGCGCCTTCGGCGGCATCCTGCAGCAGACCGGCATCGGTTCCCGCATCCAGGAGCTTGCGACTTCTTATCACATGGCCGTACTTCCCCTGGCATTCTTCGTAACGGCCGTCGTCAGAACCGCTCAGGGCTCGGCAACCGTAGCCATGATAACCGCGGTCGGTATTCTCGGTGGCCTGGCTGGAAGCAGAGAACTTGGATTCAATCCACTCTATCTGGCCCTGGTTATTGGGTGCGGGTCGAAACCTATTCCCTGGATGAATGACAGCGGCTTCTGGGTGATATGTAAAATGTCCGGCATGACAGAAGGAGAAACACTAAAAACGTCTTCGGTTATGATGACGCTGATGGGAATCGTCGGCCTGTTCGTGATAATGATTCTGGCACGCCTTTTCCCATTGGTTTGACAGCTTCGTTAAATGGAAAACAAAGGACAAAGATGAAAATCGTTGACATGCGTATCCACTCGATAGCTATCGCAGATCCGCCTCTGCGCAGTTCCTACGGCCTTCATGCACCCTATGCCCTGCGGACGATACTGGAGATAGAGAGTGACGACGGCATCATAGGAATCTCCGAGACATACGGCGGAGAAGTCCAGGCACGCGCACTCGAAGCAGTCCGTGCCAAGATTATCGGCCAGACCCCTTACCGGCTGACAGGTCTGCTTTCCTCTATGGTGGAGGGCGAAGGATCGGGAATCGACCGCTCCCAGACCTACCTGGTGCCCGGCGAGAATCCGCTCGATCAAACAACGCGAACGTATGCAGCCATTGAAGTCGGCTGCCTCGATCTGATCGGCAAGTCTGTCGGCCAAGGCGTATGCGACCTTATCGGGGGACGAGTTCGTGACGAGGTAGCTTTTTCCGCCTATCCGTTTTTCAAGCACGCCGGCGGCGGTGGAGAAGGCGACGACCTTCGTGAGGACGAATACGGCGAAGTGATGACTCCGGAAGCGCTCGTCCGCGAAGTCAAACAAATGATCACCAAATACGGATTCGGCTCGATCAAGTTTAAGGGCGGCGTATTGGAACCAGAACTGGAGATCGAAGCCATGAGGCTCCTCTATCAGGAACTCGGGACCGAAGTACCCCTGCGCATAGATCCGAACTCGGCCTGGACGGTCGATACTTCGGTGCGCGTGGGCAAGGCATTGGCCGAGGAACTATCGAGGGGAGGATATCTGGAAGACCCGACCGCAGGTGTCGATAACATGGCGGAGGTCAGAAAACGGCTCATGGCAGATGGTATCACCACGCCGCTGGCGACTAACGTAGCGGTCACATCTTTCGCAGACATTCCGAAGGCTCTGGAGCTTGACGCCGTACAGATTATTCTCTGCGACCATCACTATTGGGGAGGAATGCGGCAGGTCCGGCACCTGGCATGTCTGTGCAAGGTGTTCGGGATTGGATTATCGATGCACTCCAACAGCCATTTGGGGGTGTCTTTGATGGCCATGGCGCACGTGGCGGCGGCGACCCCGCATCTGACCTATGCCTGCGACACTCACTACCCGTGGCAATCGGAGAAAGACGAAGTGGTCGCCGGAGGTCGCGTTCCGATTGTCGATGGATGCGTCAGGATTCCCGACAAGCCGGGATTAGGTGTGGAGCTGGACTACGATCAACTTGCCAGAGGACGCGAGCGCTACGAGAAGTGCCCATACAGAAAAAGAGACGACGAAGCCCAAATGCGCAAACACATAGACCCGAATTGGAAACGAATGTTGCCTCGATGGTAGACTACGCAGACAAGGTCGTTATTCGGCACTCGTATGTGGTCGGGCACGTCCGGGCGTACCTACGCCCGCGACATACCGGTCAAAGCTCCCACCCCTTCCTGTATTCCCGGGTCAGATACTTGTTCGCTTCCGGAAAGTTGGTTATTCTCATGCTTTCAGTGTCGTAATCCACCCTTCTTCCCGCCCTCAACGCCACAGCACCGAGGTTGATGGTTTCAGTAACAGGACCTGCGAGCAGGAAGCTGCCGGGTGATTCTTCCTTGTTCTTGATGGAATCAACCCATGTATTCGATCTTCTTCGCGGCTCTTGTCCCTGAATCTCCTTTTCGCCGGCATAAGCACGCATCCTCTTCTCCGGGATGATCCGCGGGTCTTCACCCCGGAAACCGGCCAGGATCTTGCCTTTGTCTCCCACGAACATCATTCCTTCACCCGGTAGCGGCTTGCCGTCGGCCTCCAGTTCTTCCGGGGCAAACGGCTTCATGCCGCCGTCGTACCAAAAGAGGTCAAAAGCAGGCAGAATTCTCTGGCTTGGGAACTTGAACCGGATCATGCAGGAATAGGGGAAGGCAACGTTATTGTTCACCGCCACGCTCACACCATCGACGATGGTCCGCGTGGTCGTGCCGTAGGCCTCGGCGCTAACTGGAGGGGTTTCTATACCAAGGGTCAGAAATAGGGGAAACAAGCTGTAATGTCCCATATCAGCAATGCTGCCGCCGCCGAATTCATACCAGCCCCGAAAAACATTATGCGTATAGTTGGGGTGATAAGGACGATCCGGCACTGGTCCTAACCACAATTGCCAGTTGAACCTCTCCGGTATGGGCGGAGTGTCAGTCGGATTGGAGGTCCACTGCGGCCAGACAGGTCTGTGCGACCAGTTATGTATTTCCTTGAGCTTGCCAATTACGCCGTCCTTGATCCATTTCAGTGTCAGTTGATTCTCACGCCTGTTGCTCCAGGCCAGAAAATGCGTTATGACCTTCGTACGGCGGGCTGTTTCAATGGTCAGCCTTCCTTCCGCTATCCTGTTGGCGATTGGCTTGTGGGTTACTATATGCTTTCCTTTCTTCATGGCGGCGATGGCGATGGTGGCATGAAGATGATCCGGCGTCATGATCTTTATCGCATCCAGGTCTTTTTCCTTGTCCAGCAAGTCATGGAAATCCTCGTAAGAATTACATCCCCGGTATTTCCCGGAAGCCGTGTTCTTGGCGTAGTACTTTTCCACATACTCCCGGCCTATGTCACGCCCACCGGGAATACCTTCAATACCAGCGCCCCAGGTGGGGTCATTAAGTGTTTCACGGATGCCGTTTCGAATGCCGTTCGACGACCAATCAATGTAATTGGTGGTGAATTTGTTCGGATCGCATACGGCCACGATCTGTACATCTGGGTTTTCCAGCATATCCGGCATTTCACGAAGGCCCTGCGTACCGCAGCCGATATTGGCAATGGTCACTTTTTCACTTGGAGCTACACGATTCGCTCCTCCCAATACGTGACTGGGCACGACTGTAAATGCCAAAGAAGAAACAGCGGCAGAGCCCAGCAATTCACGGCGGTTCATGTTCTTTTCAGGTTCCATGTTTGAAATCTATGCCTCCGAAAAAACAGGTCCTCATTTGTTCACGAGCATTTACATGAAATTCTGCAATTGCATCCAGCACAAAGTCTATAGCAGTCCTTAGGAAGATTCAATGTAAAGATTATCGCCTGAAGTGTAAATGAAAAATTATGGACATGCTGCAGTTGTCCTGACGATATACTTACGGTAGAATTGTCGTGGGCATGAACTCTTGACGTAATATGGTCCATTTGACCCAAAGGAGGCCGCTATGAAACAGCAAACACGATTCATCACAAATGCTATGCTCCTTCTGCTGGTATATGTCGCAGTATCGGTTGCAGGGGCTCAGGCACAGAATCCGAGCCAGGAAGCTGAACAAATCCTGGATTCCACCGGTGTCAAAGGCGGCCTGGTTGTACACATTGGCTGCGGTGACGGCAAACTGACGGCGGCATTACGAGCTAACGACAGTTACGTCGTACATGGTCTTGACGGTAACCCGGAGAACGTCGCCGCAGCCCAAAAGCACATTCAGTCGCTCGGGCAGTACGGCAATGTCTCCGTCGAACTGTGGTCCGGCGACCGGCTGCCTTACATCGACAACTCGGTCAACCTTATCGTCTCCGAAGATCTCGGCAGCGTGGCAAACTCCGAGGTGATGCGCGTCCTGGCGCCCAACGGCACGGCTTATATCAAGTCAGACGGGCGCTGGGCGAAGGTGGTTAAGCTCCGGCCAAAGGAGATCGACGAGTGGACACACTACCTGCACGACCCCAGCAACAACGCCGTCGCACACGATAGCATCATCGAGCCGCCGAACCGATACCAGTGGGTGGCCGGGCCGAGTTACTCCCGGCAGCACGACCACATGTCGAGCGTCAGCGCAGTCGTTTCAGCCAAAGGGCGTCTCTTCTACATCTTCGACGAAGCCCCACGGGCATCCATTCTCATCCCGCCCAAGTGGCGGCTGATCGCTCGCGACGCCTTCAACGGCAAGCAGCTCTGGGAGCGGAACATCGAACTCTGGCATCCGCACCTGTGGCGGCTCAAGAGCGGTCCGCAGATGTTGGCCCGCCGGCTCGTGGCAGTAGGCGA
>JBDREF010000416.1:0-3427 GCA_043820045.1 Planctomycetota bacterium
CTGGCCGAGCAGTCGCCCAATATGATCTTTATCAACAAGGGGGGCAAAGTGGTTTATGCCAATAAGAGGTGCGAGGAGGTTATGGGATACACGAGGGAGCAGTTGTATTCTCCCGACTTTGATTTCCTGAGCCTGATTGCACCCGAATCGCAGGACTTGATAAAGGAGAATCTCGCCAGGCACGTGAGAGGCGAAGAATTGGAGCCTTACGATTATTCAATCATTGACAAGAACGGCGGGCGAATCGAAGCAATCAACGCGAGCAGGCTGATTCAATACGAAGGCCAAACCGCAATTCTCGGGATCGTAACCGATATCACGGAGCGCAAACGAGCCGAAAAGGGGTTGCGCGAGAGTGAGCAGAAGTTCCGAAGTTATATCGACAACGCGCCAGACGGCGTAATAGTCGTGGACAGGCAGGGCCGGTACATAGAGGCGAATGAGGCCATCTGCAACATGACCGGGTTTTCTAAGGACGAGTTGCTGGCCCAATCGGTTCGCGATACGCTCGCACCGGAATCTCAGGAGGCCGGACTTCAACACTTCAACAAGGCTGTTGCCGAAGGCTGGGCCACCGGCGAATATGCATATCTGCGAAAGAACGGCAGCGCAGGCTACTGGACTGTTGATGCCGTCAAGATTTCCGAGAACAGATTCCTCGGGTTCGTCAAGGATGTCACCGACAACAAAAGGGCCGAGGAGGCGCTGCGGGCGAGCGAGGAGAAATTCCGTTCTATTTTCGACACCGCCCCCAACCTCATCACATCTGTCAACGAGGACGGGACCGTAGTCGATTGCAACAGGAGAATCCTGGAGATATTAGGGTATCAAAAAGAAGAAGTCATAGGTCAGTCTATGGCTAAAATCATCCACCCTGATTACCTTGCGGATGCCGAAAAGGCCCTGCAGGAGGTCTTTACCATCGGATTCAGCTACAACAAAGAATACAGGATGGTCCGCAAGGACGGTTCTTTAATAGATGTGAGCATAAACTCATCGGCGATAAAGGATGAGAGCGGCCGACATGTCAGAACCTTGTGCGTTATTGACAATATCACCGACCGCAAGCAGGCTGAGCAGAGAATTCTCGAGGACCGGGCGCAGTTGAAGTCTCTGGCTTCACAATTATCGCTCACGGAAGAACGTGAGAGACGCCGGCTGGCCACGGAGCTGCACGACCAGATAGGCCAGTCTCTTGTAATCTCGAAAATCAAGCTGGACCAGCTTAGAGAATCCGCCGCTTCCGACGAGCTTACAAATGCCCTGCAGGAAGTATGCCACTGCCTGTCACGGGTGATTCAGGACACGAGAATGTTGACATTCGACCTGAGTTCCCCTATATTGTACGAGTTGGGTTTCGAGGCGGCGGTGGCCGAATGGCTTGCCGATGAAGTCAGGGGCAAACACGGAATACAAACCGAATTCGAGGATGATGGACAGTCAAAACCGCTGGATGAGGACATAAGGGCGCTTTTGTTCCGCAACGTGCGGGAGTTGCTCATCAATATTGTCAAACATGCAAAGGCCGGGAAAGTTAAGGTCTCCCTGCAAAAGGTCGATGAGCATATAAACGTGATCGTTGAAGATGATGGGGTGGGATTCGACCCAGTCGAGGTAAAGGCAAGGGCCGCCAAGAGAGCTGAGTTCGGCCTTTTCAGCATCCGCGAGCGATTGGAACAGTTGGGCGGACACATTGAGATTGAGTCCGGGCCGGGGCACGGCAGCAGAATTTCGATGATAGCACCCTTAAAGTCCGAAGAAAACAGCTAAAAGGAACGCAAGTATGAGCACGAGAGTTTTGTTGGTCGATGACCATGCGATTATTCGCGAAGGTCTGCGTTCACTGCTTGAGAAGCAGCCTGAGATGGAAGTGGTTGCCGACATCGACGACGGCAGGAAGGCAGTCGAACTCGTGCGGGAACTCTCGCCGGACATAGTCATAATGGATGTAACTATGCCGGGCCTCAACGGGATCGAGGCGACGCGGCTGATCACCGGCGAGTCGCCGGAAGTGAAAGTAGTCGCCTTGTCGATACATTCCCAAAGGAGATTCGTAGCCGACATGCTCAGCGCCGGGGCTGCGGGCTACATATTGAAGGAATGCCTGTTTGACGAGCTTATACAGGCGATTGGCGTCGTCACAAGCGGCGGCAGATACCTCAGCCCGAAAATAGCCGAGGTAGTGGTTGACGACTACGTAAAGCATCTGTCCAATATCTCGGATTCGCCGTTATCGGCCCTTACCGGCAGGGAGCGCGAGGTGCTTCAACTCGTGGCCGAGGGCAAATCAACGAAGGAAATTGCGATGGAGCTGCACGTGAGCACCAAGACTATCGAGGCGAACCGCCGTCAAATCATGGAAAAGCTCGATGCTCACAGCATAGCCGAACTCACCAAGTACGCCGTCCGGGAGGGTCTGACCACCCTGGAATCATGACCGTTGTCGGCCCGATAAAAGCAGGACCGGCGGCGCCGGCTCTCGCTTCGGCAGCGAACACATCCTTTCGCTAACCCGTATATAGGATTTCAGAGTCCTACATACAGGAATATCCTAACTGCCTCCGGTACTGGCTTTGCCGATATAAGTCTATATAGGACAACGTGTTCCGGCGGGGCGCAAGTAATCACCTCCGAGGCCGTTGTTCGGTTCTTCTGAACTTTAATAGCGATAAAACGGGAGCGTTTACAGCATCACGCACCTCGATAGCAGATCGGCGAACATCGCCATATCTACACGATGCTCCTTGTTTTACTTGTCCTTTGCCGACGGCTCGGCCGTCGATATTGGTTCTTTTGCAGGCATCTACAGACAGGCTGGTCCTGTCGAGATACTGGGTGGGTATTGACGAGAGATATGAAGATGCCGATGGGTGCTGTTTGACGCACTGCTTGAAGACTGCTGACGATCGTAAAGTTCAGCGGTCTGGTTCGCCGAGGTTTTTGTGATTAAAGACGGCAGAATGAGCCGGTAGCGATGGTGTTTCAGCCGTTTCTTCGCTTGCACCGTTGGTTATATTAGCCGTCGCTATTCGGTGGGGGGTTGTTTTTTATCCTTCGCGGCTTTCCGTCTACGCTTCTGTTCTGCCCTTTCTACTGAGTCGGTCCTGTTTCTTTCTGATTTCATAGCAAGAGATACTCATTGACAGTCCGTACCCTGCGACCGTATCCTTACTGGCATGAATCGTCGTGATTTTCTGAAGAATTGTGCCTTCGCAGCGGCGGGCTGCACATTGGCCGGCAGCTCGACACAGGCTCGCGCGGACCGGAAACGCCCGAACATCGTATTCCTCTTCATCGACGACATGGGCTGGCGGGACGTCGGCTTCATGGGCAGCAAGTACTACCAGACGCCGAACATCGACAGGCTGGCGAGCGAGGGGATGGTCTTCACGAATGCCTATTCCAACGCGCCCAACTGCGCCCCGGC
>JBDREF010000417.1:0-4221 GCA_043820045.1 Planctomycetota bacterium
TTGATTCCAACGCTCGATGGTGCAGGTGGTTCGGAAGAGTTCGGTGTGTCCGATACGCGAATCGATTGGTCTGTTGAGGAGGGCAGAGGATTGTACGCGGTTCGCGGGCGGGAGGCTCTGGCTTGCACCGGCCATGCAGAATACTTTGATGAAGCTACGGACGGGCGAATTTCGATTGCCGGGCCGGACTTTGCGGCGGTGACGGTAACCTCACTGGACGAGGCGGCTTTGGACGAGAGTCGAAAGATTCTGGTTACGGCCTGCGGCCGATGTGAAAATGCCGGTATGAAGTTCTCCGAGGATCGACAGACTGTCGGGCGAAACTGGGGCGGGCCGCCGGTGCAGATCGAGACTGTCAAAGGGACAGTAGTCTTGCCGGAGGGACAGTGGAAGTGCGATGCGCTGGGTCCGGATGGGATGCCGAAAGAAGGCGTGTCGGTTTCCTACCGCGATGGTAAGAGTATCCTAGAACTTTCGCCGCGATACAAAACCATGTGGTATCTCTTGAGACGGTAATTGGCAGTAGCAGGCAGAGATAATGAAAGGCGGTTGCAATGAAGCTTTCGAAAATCTGGATAGTTGTCTTGTTTGTAGCCGCCGGTGGCAGTGCATTTGCGGGCGAGGATGATAAGTATCTTAATGCCGTGCGCACGTTTGCGGACAATGTCCTCAAGTCCGGCAGGGATGTGTATGGGCCAAAACATACGCCCCTATTCATCGACGGGCTGAACATTCACACGCACGAGGCGGCGAAATGGACAAAGAATGGTGAGGTTTGGATTCTTTCCAATCTGGCGAGTCAGCAGAATCTTTTCCGAGTGCTGGATGGGCTGACAACGCTTACCGGCGAAGATAAGTACCGCCGGGCGGCGGTGGAGGCGACTGAGTATGCGTTTGCAAGTCTGCGCAGCCCGAACGGTCTGCTGCATTGGGGTGGTCACGTTGCCTACGACGCGCAGGCGGATGCGCTCTGCATGGAGCAGTACCAGCATGAATTAAAGTGCAATTATCCATACTACGAGCTGATGTGGAAGGTCGATCCGGGGGCGACGAAACAATTTCTGGAGACGTTCTGGTCTGCACATATTCTGAACTGGTCGAATCTTGAGATGAACCGGCACGGCAATATGAAAAAGCAGTTCGACAATCCGTGGGCAAACGAGTACGAGGAAGGCCCCGTTTTTTTCTGGGGCACCGGCCTTTCGTTCATCAACACAGGCAGCGACCTGTTTTACGCCGCAGCGATGTTGTCAAAACTATCCGGTCAGGCTGAGCCGCTTATCTGGAGCAAGCGGATGGCTAAACGGTACGTTGATACGCGAAATCCAAGGACGGGAATAGGCGGCTATCAATTCAGCCAGAGCAAAACGGCCTCCTGTGCTCCCGGCATTCGCGGCGACCGCGCTCAATATCAATACGGCGACGATTTCAAAGGACATTTTGTTGTCGAAGGGACGCTGTTTCCGTGTTACGGCGATACGCCGGCGGTGAGGCCGCGAATTTGTGAATTCCTGCTTGGGGAGATGTTGGGTGCCGAAGGCGGGGAATTTACGCAGTGGGCGCTCGAAGAACTGACTGCCTGGGGCAAGGCAGCCTACCGCAAGGAGGATCACTCATTCATTCCCATGCTAACCGATGGCACCAGCATGGAAGGATACGTGTGCAAAAAGGACGGCTACTTCGGACCCAAGGGCAGAGTCCTGAAAGCCGGGCGTGCCGGGCCGATGGATCTGTGGACGTACGCGCTGGCATATCGCGTCACGGGCGATGGATTCATGTGGGAGATGGCCCGGGACATTGCACGCGGCAATAATTTCGGCGATATCGGAGCAACCTCCGGGGACAAGCCCAAACTCAACATGCAGACGGATTCTTCAGACGTCGCCGCTGTACTCGGATTTCTTGAACTCTACAGAAAGACTCAAGATTCAGCTTATCTGAACCTTGCGAAGAGGATAGGCGACAACATCGTAACAGACCGCTTTTACAAAGGGTACTTTGTGAGAAGCAGGAAGCATATATATGCGAAATTTGATGCCGTCGAGCCGCTGGTGCTGTTGCATCTGGGTTGTGCCGTCAGAGGAAAGCCGGCGGTTGTGCCAAAGGTTTGGCCCTGCACGTCGTATTTCCATTGTCCCTACGATGGCATAGGAAGGACCTATGACAACAGTGCCGTATACGGCCAAACGGCTCCATAGGAGAGATGCTCATGTCAAAAGTTCTTGCTGCGGGATTGATAGTTCTTCTTTATCTGGCTGCCGGCAGCACAATCGCATTCAACGGGCACATTGTTGCCGAAGGTCCGTTGGAGTTGAAGATAGATGATATCGAAGACGTCGTGGAGCTGGACAAGCCGTGCGAAGTGAACGTGACTGCTGCAAATAAGGGACAATCTCCATTGGTGGTCCAACTGCGAGTGGCCGGTCTTGTGGATGAATGCTATGCTGTTGGCGAGACGGAAAAGCGTCTTGAAGTTGCTCCCGGCGGGAACGGCAAGGCGATATTTCAGATTGCAGCCGGAACCGGCGTGTGCTCGGCCCTGTATCCCGTTCACGTTTATGCTGATTTTCAATATCAGGGTCGCACTGTAACCGCGCACGCCGTCCAGATATTCAAATCGAATTTCGACAAAGCGGTTCGCTCATCCGGAGAGCCGCTTGCGATGTCTGTAAATGTTGTCCCTGCCAACGGGGCTTTGCCGCTCTGGCTGCTGCGGACGCAGCGGGTGGCCTGGTGTTATTATGACCAGCCCTTGATCTATATGCCTGTTGGCTGGCAGGGTTCGTCCGCCGAGTCGTCTGCGAACTTTTCGTATGGCCAAATATCGCGCGGCGCTACAAAGGATGCGATCGTGATGCATCCACCCTGGAAGCCCGGCGGCGGGACAATCTTTGCCGAGTATGTGCTCCAACTCCCGGCCGTTACGCCGATAAAGCTGGTCTTCGCCAACGCCATACGCGACCATACCCCGCCGGAACCAGCCAGCGATGGCGTGACATTCCGCGTCTGGGCCGGTGACGAGAAGCTCTTCGAGCGCCACACGGACAGCAAGAAATGGCTGGATGGAGAAGCGGACCTGAGCAGGTTCGCCGGCAAACGCATACTGCTGCGTCTGGAGAGCCACCCGGGACCGAAGCGTAACACGACCTGTGACTCATCGTACTGGGGAGAACCTGTCGTTGTCGTCGGCAGGCTACCTGAGGCTATGCCGGAAGCTGAAAGAGAAGACATCCGTCGGTCGGCAAGAACGCTGGTGAAAACGGGCAACGGCCGAGGTTTTCTTTTTAACCTCGATGGGGATTACCGGGCGGCAGTTGTGCCGTGCGGGCAGGGGCTGGCCGATGCAGTCATCGCCATCGGAAACCAGGAGCAATGTGTTGTATTCGACGGGTTTAGGATTGCAGTGCTGGGCCGGGAAATCGGCCCTGGTATGCGTGGACTTGGTACGCAGCGGCCCGGAACCTACGACCGCGAGGGTGAATTGTTGATCGTAAAACAGCCTCTCCAACTGGAAGATGAAGAGTTTGAACTCACAATGCGCATTTGGCCCGAGAACGGTGGGTTGCGGATTAAGGTCAGTTGCCCGAAGCGAATCACAGACTTTGCGGCCGGACCGGCGGATCGGAAAGCTCCGCGAGTGTACTACGGCCATGGGTACTGCATTATTGAGCCTGATGCGTTCAGAGCGGCTTTCGGAGGGCACAATCTGTCAACAAGTCACGTCGGATTCGACTTTGAGGGCGGCTTGTCGCTTCTGGTCGCCTGTGACAGTCCGCCGGATTATCTGGAGGTAAACCCCGAGCAGCGGATGTATTCGCTCCACACGCACCTCGATGCGACGATGACATTTGTGCCGAGCAGCAAAGGCGCCTTCGATTGTGCTCGAAAGTACCGTCCTCTGTATGACAAGCAGCCGTCGGGTGGCTTGGAACGCAAAGCAGGTCGATTCGTTTTTGACATCTGGGGCGGGCGCTATGCTGAAATAGCCGAAACGATGAAACGCATGGTGGCCTACGGCTTGACCGACTCCCTGTTGACGCTCCACGTCTGGCAGCGATGGGGTTACGACTACCGCCTGCCGGATATTTACCCGCCTCAGCCGCAGCTCGGTACCGTTGAGGACATGCAGCAGATTGCGGAGGTCTGCCGCCGGTATGATATTCCCTGGGGCCTGCACGACAACTACATTGATTTCTACCCTGATGCGGAGGAGTACAGCTA
>JBDREF010000418.1:0-3399 GCA_043820045.1 Planctomycetota bacterium
CGGAACGATACTGCGGCTGCTGGTGGATTGGAGAAAAGGGCCGCGGTTCAGCGAAGAAGTGGGAATACCCGTCGCCGCCGGCCTAATCGTAGGGGAAGCCCTGGTCGGAGTCGGCTTCGCCCTGTATTTCGTCATTGCCGGCTCGATGGGCAAGTGAGATTGATATGAAGAAACTCGGATACTTATTGATAACTGTCGGGTTCCTGGGCGGGGCCCTCGCGGCGACAATGGACAAGGAGCACGTGCGGTGGGATTTTTTTCTCGCCGGCTTGGCAGCGGGCGCCGTCGGCGTAGGGCTGGTTCGTTTTGGTGAACGGCGGCACAGCAGGGGCGAAGGAAAGCTGGTCTCGGATATCGAGGCCGTGGAGGCCAGCCTCGAGCGGATTGTCCGCAATATGACCGAGCTGAACGCGCAGAAGTCCTCAATCAATACGTACGACGTCCGCCACAGGATAGACGAGCTATTCATCGACGACCTCGATGCCTTCGTGCAGGCGCGGGAGAGCATCGCCCACACGCACGGCCTGAACGCCTACGCTGAGGTCATGAGTACCTTCGCAGCGGGAGAACGCTATCTCAACCGCGTCTGGTCCGCCTCGGCGGATGGGTATATCGACGAGGTCAACGCCTATCTCGATAATGCACTGGCCCAGTTCGTCGAGAGTCTCGATAAAATGCGTCAATTGAAGGCGGGCTCTGCCCCGCAGGTTTGATTTCTTAACAGCCGGAGGAATAATCATGAGACATTCCCTGAAACTCAAAATCGTCCTTTGCATCTACCTTGTTCTGATTGTCTCGTCGCCGCTTCTGGCCGGCCCGGGGGGCCTGGATGCGCAGACCATCGAGCAGATTCGCTCGGCGTTCGAGATGGACCCACACGCGCGCGCGATGTACAACTCCATCACGAACAACGACATCACTTCCCTGGCTCTCAACCGCGACATTCTGCGCCGCCACAACGAAGTATTCAGCCACAAGATCAAGACAAAGGGCGTCACCAACCAGAACAAGAGCGGCCGATGCTGGCTCTTCGCGGGGCTTAACATCATGCGGCCCATCGTGATAAAGAAACAGAACCTCAAAAGCTTCGAGTTCTCGCAGACCTACCTGGCCTTCTGGGATAAATTTGAGAAAACCAACAATTTCCTCGAGCGCATCATTGAATTTCGCGGCCGTGACATACTCGACCGCGAGATGGAGTTCCTTCTGCGTACGCCTCTTCCGGACGGCGGCTACTGGGAGAACGTCGTCAACCTCGTGGAAAAATACGGCGTCGTCCCGCAGGAGATAATGCCCGAGACCAACAGCTCCGGTAACACCGCACTGATGAATACTCTTATCAGCCGTAAGCTCCGCTCCGACGCCGTAAAGCTCCGCGATATGCACCAGAAAGGCGAGGCCGTCGAGAAGCTTCGCGCCGAGAAGAACCAGATGCTGGCCGGCGTTTATAAGATGCTCGTGATGAACCTCGGCGAGCCGCCGAGCGAGTTCCAATGGCGATTCCAGGACGCCAACGACGTAGTGAGCGAACGCGAGACTTATACGCCGAAGGGCTTCTACGAAAAGTTCGTCGGCGTCGATTTACGGCAGTACGTGGACATCTTCAACGACCCATCGAAGCCGTACGGCAAGCATTATCAAATCAGCCTGACCAGAAACCTCTACGACGGCGACGATGCGCACTTTGCCAATATCGAGATGCAGACGCTCAAGACAATCGCCGCTAAGGCCGTACTCGCCGACGAGCCGACATGGTTCTCCTGCGACGTCGGCAAGGACCAGAGCAGGGACCACGGCATAATGGCGACCGAATTGTTCGATTACGACTCCATCTACGGCGTAGATATGGCGATGACCAAGGCCGAGCGCTCGCTGTTCCGCGAGAGCGTTCCCAACCATGCGATGGTCTTTATCGGTCTCGATATGGCCGGAGAGGCGCCGGTCAAATGGCTCGTCGAGAATAGCTGGGGCAAGGAAAAGGGCAGCGAGGGACTCTGGACGCTCTACGATTCATGGTTCGACACCAATGTTTACAGCGTCATCGTCAAGAAAGAGCACGTCCCCGAAGAGGTCCTGAAAATATTCGACCAACCCCCAATAATCCGCCCCGTCTGGGACCCCGCATACGCGTTCGTACAATAGCTTCACCTGGCTATTACGGCTCTGTCGCGGGGCAAGCCCGACCCTGCCCGGCTGTCGCTTGTGAAGATATATGGGAAATTCCGGTTGAGATAGAAACACGATTACAGAGGATAAGCGATGCGTCCCAAACGCAGAAAAAGGGGCAAAAAATCCTCATCAGGTATCCAAAGACATGCCTTGCGGCACGAAACCGGAAGGAGTTCGCCGGCAGAGAAAAGCACTATTTCATCTTCCGGGATTAAAGGTAAGCCGAAGGGCGGGGAAAGGCTGACGCCGCACGTAGTGACCGGTTGGCGTCTCTGGTCGTTTCGCATTATTGCTATTGCCGTGATCCCGGCCCTTTTGTTCTTACTGCTGGAGATTACCCTGCGCTTTGTCGGCTACGGCTACCCCGCAACCATAACCGTCAAATGCAAAGTAAACGACAAGGCCTTTTACCGCAGCAATCCCAAATTTGCCTGGCGATTCTTTAGCCCGGAAATCGCCAGAACAACCAAGCCGTTTGTCTTTGCTGCGAGTAAACCAGAAGATACTTATCGAATCTTTGTCTTAGGAGCTTCCGCTGCAGCAGGTATTCCGGACGAAGCATTTTGTTTCGGACGAATTCTGCAGACGATGCTCCGTCAGAAGTATCCGAAGACGAATTTCGAAGTTGTTGTCCCTGCAATGCCGGCTATTAATTCTCACGTGGTTCGGGAAATCGCCTCCGATTGCGCGCGGCATCATGGCGATTTGTTTATCCTGTACCTCGGCAACAATGAAGTGGTCGGACCATACGGCGCCGGAACGGTCTTTTCGCCGATTAGCTCCAATCTGTCTCTCATCCGCTTTGGAATCGCACTTAAAGCTACCAAGCTGGGCCAGCTTATGTCGAATTTGCTGGTTTCAACAGGTGCCGGCGATACTCCTCGGATGTGGCGCGGCCTGGAAATGTTTCTCGAAAAGCAGGTAAGGGCGGACAACGCCAATCTCAAAATCGTTTATAGACACTTTCAAAAGAATCTTGAGGATATTCTCCGCCTTGCCCGTAAGAATGGAATAGACATTATCTTTTGCACTGTACCGTCCAACTTGAAAGACAGCCCGCCGTTCGCATCACTGCATCGACCCGGTCTGACCGACGCCGAAAAGAAAAGCTGGGACGAGCTTTATCAGCGGGGGATCGAATATGAGGCTCAAGGCGATTATGCCAAGGCTGTGGGCCAGTACCTGAAAGCTGCTGAAATAGACAATTCTTATGCCGACCTGCAGTTTCGG
>JBDREF010000419.1:0-2132 GCA_043820045.1 Planctomycetota bacterium
TGTACGTTGACGGCACCCCGGAACAGATCAGCGGTTCCCAGGCCGTGAACATCGACACCGTGGGCGGTCGCAACGTCTGGATTGCCGACGGCCATCACAATCGGCCGTTACCGAGCTTGATTGATGACGTGCGCCTTTACAACCACGCGATGACACAGGCCGAGATTCTGGCTGCCATGGCAGGCGGTCTGATATATCCCTATGCACTTGGCCCTGATCCCAAAGATGGCGCTGTTCTTGAGGATACGTGGGTTATTCTTGGCTGGTCGCCTGGAGACTTTGCGGTTTCCCACGATGTCTATCTCGGCGACAATTTTGACGATGTAAACAACGGCACCGGCGATACGTTCCGAGGTAATCAAGCCTCAACGATGCTTACTGTAGGCTTTCCGGGCTTTCCATATCCGGACGGCCTTGTACCGGGCACGACTTACTACTGGCGAATCGACGAAGTCAACGAAGCCGAGCCCAACAGTCCATGGAAAGGCGACATCTGGAGCTTCTCGATTCCACCCAAGACGGCCTACAATCCCAACCCGGCCGACGGCGCAGAATTCGTAGACCTCGATGCGACCTTTAGCTGGACGCCGGGTTACGGTGCCAAGTTGCACACTCTATATCTCGGCGATAGTCTCGACGATGTGAACAATGCGACGGGAGGTGCGCCACTGGGAGTCGCGACCTACAAACCCGCCTCTCTCGAATTGGAGAAGGTTTACTATTGGCGAGTTGACCAGTTCGATGCAGTGGCGACGCACAAGGGTGATATCTGGGGCTTTACAACTCCGGGCGCAGCGGCTTCTCTGAAGCCGGCCAACGGCGCGACTGATGTGCAGATAAATGCAAAGCTTACTTGGACGCCGGCGACTACTGCCGTCTCGCACGATGTGTACTCGGGTGCTGATAAAGATGCGGTTAAGAACGCCACGACCGCCTCACCGGAGTACAAGGGCAACAAGGCCCTTGGTGCAGAGACCTATGACCCAGGAAAGCTCGCCTGGAACAGCGACTATTACTGGCGCGTCGATGCAGTGTATAACACAGGCGCAGTCAAGGGCCTTGTCTGGAGTTTCACTACCGCCGACTTCCTGCTGGTGGATGACTTCGAGTCCTACAATGACACGGACCCGCCTGACCCGAACAGCAACAGGATATTCGATAACTGGATCGACGGCTTTGGGACTACGAACAACGGTGCTCTCGTAGGTAATGACCTTCCTCCTTACGCCGAGCAGACTATCGTCCACGGCGGCGCTCAATCCATGCCGTATTCGTACGGCAACAACCTCAAGACCTCGGAGGCGACGCTGACGCTGGTTTACCCGCGTGACTGGACCGCCGAAGGGGTTACGAAGCTGTCACTGTGGTTCCGCGGCGCCTCGGCCAACGCCGCTGAGCGTATGTACATCGCCATAAACGGCAATGCAGTAGTCTATAATGATAACGCGGCTGCCACCCAGATTGGCCAATGGAAGCAATGGGTAATCGACCTGCAAGCTTTTGCCGATCAGGGCGTGAACCTCGCCAATGTCAACACAGTCACAATTGGCATTGGCACGAAAAACAGCCCGGCAGCCGGCGGCCCAGGCACGATGTACTTCGATGACATCCGCCTGATTAGATAGATTTCGCTGTTCACAAATAGACCTATGTCATTTCGGGGCCTGCGCCGATTGGTTCGGTGTGGGCCCCGGTCGTTTTGCTGTCGGAGGTATCGGGGCAGAGATCAGAAATCGGGATAGGGCCTGATCCATCCCGGCCAGAGATCCGCAGTTACGCCGCCGGCGAGAGTCCAGGGACCGTTGGTTTGAAATTCCCTGTGCCATTTAAGCGTCCACAGTTCCTTCAGACCCACCTTGCGTACCGAACCGTCTGCAAATGAGCTGCAAATGGAGCCGCGGTGTCGATTGATGCAAACCCGTGCCATTCTGCTTTCCCCCTGCCAGGAATCATATTCGTTCGCGGGCGGACCGTCGGTTTCAATGGGAAAAAGGTCAAAACGCAGGCCATCCATCAGCACCGGCACCCTGGCGCCGTGGGGAACCTCAAGGAAATTGCGGTAACCGTATGAAGCAGGGATGTTGCGCACATAGCTGGCATGGGATGGAATACGGATCAGGTAGCCGTTTAGC
>JBDREF010000420.1:0-4455 GCA_043820045.1 Planctomycetota bacterium
CGGGCGATGTGTTGAGTTTCTCGACCCCGCCCGGAGGCGCGTACAACCCGAATCCCGTTGACGGCATCATAAACGTAGCTACCGATGTTACTCTCAACTGGACCGCGAGCTGGAATCCAGCCATGTATAGCGTGAACTTTGGGACCGACCGCGATGCGGTCGCCAATGCGGCCCCGGCTGCTGCACAACCGGACGTAGGTTTTGACCCAGGACCTCTTGCGACGAGCACGACCTACTACTGGCGAGTCGATGTACTCTACAGTTCGGGCTGGTATAGGGGTAAAGTTTGGAGCTTCACGACTTTACCCGAGATAGCGCTTGTTGAAGATCCTAACCTAATTACCTGGTGGCCGCTCGATGAGGCTGCGGGAAGAACTACTCTGGACATGTCGGGCCATGGTCATCACGGCACTTTCATCGGTGAGCCGCAGTGGGCTGAGGGGATTGATGATGGTGGTCTGGAATTCGACGGCCTGGGTGACCAGGTTGAGCACCTGCTGCCCGAGGCAACGACCTTCCCGAGTTTCACGATTGCTTTGTGGGTAAAGGCCGCTTCTGTGGGGCAAGCGCAGTATGCCAGCGCATTTAGTGGTCATACGCCCAACAGCGCCGGTCTTCAGATTGATGTGGACGGCGGAGACCCGGGCGTTTACCGCATCAATCCTCCGGGTGGTACACAGTTGGTGTTCGGCCCGGTAGTTGCAGATTGGGCCCACCTGACGCTTGTCGGCGAAGGTATTTCCCTCCAGTTCTACTACAACGGCAACCTGGCTATGACTGGAGATGTCACGGACAACGATGTACTGATAAATCAGTTCGTTGTCGGTGCGGCCAGAAGCAGAACCTCCTTCTTCGCCGGAACTATCGATGACTTCCGGTATTATGACAGGGCTTTAGGCGCCGATGAGGTCAAACAGTTGACGCGGACAGACCCGGCCCAAGCGTGGGATCCCGCCCCGATCAGCGGTGCGACGGGCGACATCTGGACTATGGGAATGCTCGCCTGGCAGCCGGGCGACGGAGCTGTTGAGCATGATGTATATCTCGCTACCGACGCCGGCGCGGTTGAGGCTGCTGATGCATCTGACGCCACAGGCATTTACCGCGGGCGCCAGGCTGATGCGGCGTACTTAGTCCCCGATGGTCTTGAGTTTGCTACAACGTACTATTGGCGTGTGGACGAAGTAGCTGCAGATGGGACCGTGAGCACGGGACGCATCTGGAGTCTAACGACCCTCGACGAAATAGTTATCTATGGCGATGAAACACCCTTCCCGTATGACAACAGCACAGATCCGTTCCTTTCCGAGATTTCGCTGGATATGGATCCGCCCCTGAACTTGACCGATCCGATCGGCAGACTCGCGGTTTCTTATACCGGTGCGGCCGCAGGCGGCAGCGTCGCGGTCGATGACGCAGCCGGTACTATTACAGTGGTCGGCAGAGGCGCCGATATCTGGGGCACTGCTGATCAGTTCCAGTATGCTTACACCATGCTCACGGGCGACGGTTCCATGACCGTCAAGGTCGATAGCCTGGCTCACACCGACAACTGGAGCAAGGCGGGCATCATGATCAGACAGACTCTGGATGCCGGCTCGCCGTTCGCGGCGGTGTATGCCACGGGCACTAACGGCGTCAGGTTCCAGGCCAGGATGATGGCCGACCAGGATGCCACGAGCGACAGTTCCGTGGCAACTGATGAGCAGAAGGCCTTGAATGCCCCGGTCTGGCTCAAGATCGAGCGGGCTTTCCCGATGATAAATGCTTATTACTCCACCGACGGCGCGACCTGGACTCCAATGTCCTGGAACCCGCAGGTCATTCCGATGACGCCGGCGCCGATCTATATCGGTCTGGCGGTGACCTCGCACTCCGGCGAGACCACATTTGCCGAGGCCGTGTTCTCGGAACTCAGTTCCGAGGGTGGAGTGGCTGCCGGTCCATTGACATCAACGGAGGTTGGCTTGGTGTCCAATGCAGCCGAGCCGATGTATCTGGTGCTTCAAGATGCTTCCGGCGCTAGCGCGGCTGTGATGAATCCGGACCCGGCTGCCACGCAGCAGACCAGTGCGACTGATTTCATCGTGGAACTGGCCGACTTCAACATCGACCTGTCCGCGGTCGTCAAGGCGACACTTGTCATCGGCAACCTCGAAGCCCCGGCTCCCGGTGGCGCGGGCTTGCTAACCATCCACAATGTCAGGCTGCTTCCGCGGCTGCCGCTGGTCGTCTGGGTCTCCTTCCATGGAGCGGATGACGAACCTTCGGCCGGTGCTGCCGGTGCCGGTTTCACCGAGGCGGCCGATAAGCCGTACACTGACCTGCTGAAGGCCAATGGCTACAACGTGATGCGCTATGTCACGACGAACAGTCCCGATGCGGCGGTTCTCAATGCAGCGGATCTGGTGATCATCAGTCGATCTGCCGCCAGTAGCGGTTACCAGAATGATGGAGCGACGGCGTGGAACGGCATTTCCGCTCCCATGATCATCGTCAATGGTTACATCCTGCGGTCCAGCCGCATGGGCTACACCACCGGCGGGACCATGGTGGACACCACCGGGGACATCACGCTGACCGTCAGCGACCCGACGCACCCGATCTTCGCGGGAATCTCTCTGACCGACGGCACAATGACCAATCCGTATGCCGGCGTTGTCACGTATCCAGACGGGACACTGGCGCGGGGCGTCTCGATCAATAACGATCCGGTCGATGACGAAGCGACCGTCCTGGCCACTATTTCAGAAGCATCGGCGGCCGCTGGTCCTGTCGGCGGCATGGTCATCGCCGAATGGCCGGCTGGAGCGACGCTGACGCACTCCGGCGGTGCCGGAACGGACGTGCTGGCCGGTCCTCGGCTGGTGATCCTGACGGGTGCTCGCGAGGCAAGTGGCATTAGCTCCGAAACGGCGGGTCTGTATGATCTGTACGACGATGGCGCACAGATGTTGCTGAATGCGGTGGATTACATGATTGAGTAGTCGAAAGAATATTTGATTCGGCTGCCATGATGTGAATTAGTCCGGGGCCTATACTGATCAATTCGGTATAGGCCCCTTTTTTGTGATTGCAGACTGGCAAAATGCTTGCGTTTGGCGACGGCCCGCCTAAAATAGCATGGAGTTTGAATCAACCTCTTGAGAAAGGAGTACCGGAACATGTGGAAGAACCTGTCATTAACTGTCCTGATGCTTTTGTCGATCACTGCCGGCGCCTCGGCCGGCGAGTGGGTGGATTTGTTCGACGGTAAGACCCTGGACGGCTGGAGCGTACACAGCGGGTACGCCGCATACGGCGTCGAGGACGGCGCTATCGTAGGGACCGCCGTGAAGGGTAGCCCCAATACGTTCCTGTGCACGAACAAGCAGTACGGCGATTTCATCCTCGAATTCGAGGTCAAGTGCGCCCCCAAACTGAATTCCGGAGTCCAGTTCCGCAGCCTGATTGCCGAAGAGCCGACTGTTTTTGTATTCCAGGACAAGGAAGGCAAGCCGCGAGAGCGTGCGATACCGGTTGATCGAGTCTATGGCTATCAGGTCGAAATTGCCGCTGCGGCCACGGGCACTTCGGGCGGGGTTTACGACGAGGCCCGCCGCGGGTTCTTTCTGTCCGATATCCGGGGAGATTCAGCCGCGAGCAAGGCTCTCAAGGACGACCAATGGAACAAGTACCGAATGGAATGCAGCGGCAGCTCGATAAAGACATCGGTAAACGGCGTTGCCTGTGCCGATTTCAGAGACTCTCTTACTGCCCGCGGCATCATCGGGCTCCAGGTCCACGGCTTGGGGAAAGATTTTCAGCCCTATCAGGTCCGCTGGCGCAATATCCGAATCAGGGAGCTGGACGCCGGCAGCATCAACGAGAAGCTCAAGGTGGTTGTGGTAACCGGCGGACATGGCTTCGAGCACGATCCGTTCTTCAAGATTTTCGATGAGATTAAGGAAATCAGTTACGTTGAGGCATTTCAGAAGGACCATAGCGAGCTTTTCGAGGACATAAGCGGCTGGGATTATGACGTCGTGGTCTTTTATAACATGGGGCAGGAGATTTCACCGAAGCGACAGAAGAACTTTCTCAAGCTGCTGGACAAAGGCGTCGGTGTGGTCGCCCTGCATCATACGATGTGTGCCTACCAGGGATGGCCGGAGTATAAGAACATCATAGGCACGAAATACTATCAGAAAGATACCACCGAAGACGGCGTCCTGCATAAGCAGGGATCATACCAGCATGATCTCGATGTCGTGGTCCATGTGACTGACAGAAAGCACCCGATCACACAGGGAATAGGCGACTTCCAGATTCACGACGAAACCTACAAAGGCTGCTGGTTCGATGCCGGCAACCACGTGCTCCTGACAACCGACCACGCCACCAGCGACCGGACCATCGGCTGGACCAGGCAGTACGGCAACTCGAAGGTCTGCACGATTCAGTTGGGACACGACT
>JBDREF010000421.1:0-4377 GCA_043820045.1 Planctomycetota bacterium
CAAAGAAAGCGGACTTTTTTCTTCCCAAATACGCGATCTTACCAGAAAAACAGTATAAACAGTATAAATAGGAAGGTCGGGCGATTTTTCTTGACTATTAGGCAACTGGTTTGGTATATTTGCTGTTAGTGAAGCTTAAGCTGCCAAAAAGCGGCCTTAATTGGAGTATGGGCTTCCCGAACGGTGAAATTTTCGTGGCCTTTAAGGGATATTCAAAAGGCCGTGGAGAGATAAACAGAGTGCAAGTACGACCGCCGGATTTGTATGATCCGGAGTTATGATCCTTGCTTTGTGAGCAACCGTTGATTTTGAAGAAAGGAGGTGGTGGCATATCTTAGATGGTCATCCTGGGCGGATGAATTACACAGTAGTCAAACACAAGGCAGGGGTTGTTCTTGGTCGCTTTCAATTTAACTCCCTTTTAGGAAGGAGAAGTGTTATGGTTAAGAAATTCATCATTTTGACATCTTTTGTTTTGGTGCTGGGTCTGTTGGGCGGTGCCTATGGCCAGGGCACCGGCGAGATCATGCGCGAGGTTTGGGAAGATATCGGCGGTACGAACGTATCAGACCTGACCAATAACGCTGCATACCCGGACAGCCCGACGTACGGCGATTTGATAACGCTGTTCGAGACACCGACTGACTTTGCCGACAACTTCGGCAGTCGGGTCTATGGTTGGCTTCACCCGGAGACCTCGGGCGACTACACGTTCTGGATTGCCACTGACGACAGCTCCGATCTCTGGCTGAGCACGAGTGACAGTTCGGCTGACGCCGTGGTAATTGCCGGCGTAGATGGATGGTGCCCCGCGCGTGCCTTTGACGGCGATCAGGGCTCGCCCGGTACCCGCCAGATGTCTGCCCCCATCCCCCTGGTAGGCGGCCAGAAGTACTACATACAGGCGATATACAAAGAAGGGGGCGGCGGTGACAACCTGGCGGTTGCCTGGGAAGGTCCCGACAGCCCGGCTCGTTCGGTCATCGAAGGCCGTTTTCTCTCTCCGGCCCCCTGGAACATTGGCCTGCTGAGAGCCGGCAATCCGAATCCAGCGGATGGTGCCGTTGATGCGGATACTACCGCCTTGGAGTGGGCTGCTGGTATGACATCTGTCTCCTATAAGGTGTATCTGAGCGCCGATGCCACGATTGATGAAGCTGATCTTGTTGGCGAGACGCAATTGACAATCCAGGTTGTAATACTGGAGCCGGGTACGACCTACTACTGGCGCGTGGATGCGGTCGAGGCCGATGGCACTGTAATCGAGGGCGTAGTCTGGAGCTTCTCGACATTGCCTCTGGCGGCTCATTTCCCGAGCCCGGCGGACGGCGCCACAGACGTGGAGTCGGGCACCAAACTCAGTTGGGCGGCCGGCAAAGGCGTGATCATGCACGACATGTACTTCGGTACGGACCAGGCAGCCGTAGCGGCCGCAGATCCGAGTACATTCAAGGGCAAACTCTTTGCCGCAACGTATGATCCCGGCCCGCTGGAGCTGTTCACGACCTACTACTGGAGAGTCGATGAGTTCTCCGTTACCGGAACGAATGCCGGTCCGGTCTGGAGCTTCGCAACACCCCAGTACATAATCATCACCGCCGACGAGACGGCTTTGAATTATGACAACACCGCTGAGCCGTATGTATCCGAGCTTTCGTTCGATACGCCGGCAGACCTTACATTCGGCGGTCTGGCAGACGTGACACTGAAGTTCAAGGGCGCACCTGGTAATCTGAGCTTCGACGAAGCGACCGGTACTTACGACATTGCTGGTGCCGGAGCCGACGTCTGGGGCACTGCTGATCAGTTCCATTACGTTTATAGAGAGCTGACCGGCGATGCCACAATGATAGCCCGCGTAGTCAGCAACGGGACCGGCTCGAACAACTGGGCCAAGGGTGGCGTGATGATTCGCCAGAGCCTTGCAGCCGGTTCTCAGCATGGCCTTATGGCTATAACCGGCAGCGAAGGTGGCGGCGGCGCCTTCCAGTGGCGGCCTGCTGCCGACGGAAGTTCGAGTTCCGCTCATAACACCGCGGCCGGCATGGCGCCCGGTTATTGGGTCAAGCTCGATAGAGTCGGCAATGCCATCAGCGGCTCCTATTCGGCCGATGGCGTGACCTGGACACAGCAGGGTACCGCACAGACGATTGATATGACGGATCCCGTGCTTATCGGTCTGTTTGTTACTTCGCACGCGGCCGGCCAGGTACGCTGGTACACGTTCGATAACGTCAGCAGAGAGGGTAACATAAGTGCTGATGATGTCTCTGCAGATATTGCCTCAGTCAGCGGCAACACACCAGCGCCTATATATGTGGCTCTGGAAGACAGCGCCGGTACAGTCGGCGTGGCAGTTCATCCGGATCCCGCCGCCACAATGATTAATCAGTGGTGGAAGTGGAAGATTCCGCTGAGTGAATTCAGCGACATGGGCGTGGATGTGACCAACGCGGCGAAGCTTTACTTCGGCGTAGGTGACGGACAGCCCGGCGGCGCCGGAGCAATCACCGTCGATGACATCCTGGTCGTCCATCCGGTCGTCATCTCGGAACCGGCAGATGTCACCGCTCCCGGTGACAACCTCCTGGGCGTTCCCAACGACGGAGACTGGCCCGGTGCGGAGACACCGCCTCTGGCAATCGATGATAACAGCGGGACGAAGTATCTGCACTTCAAGGGCGAGGTGGAGCCCACCGGTTTTGTGGTAGAGCCGATGGCAGGCCCAACGGTGGTTACCGGCTTGACGTTCACCACGGCCAATGATTCAGCGCCTCGTGATCCGGTCACCTTTGAGCTCTATGGTTCCAACGAGACCATAAACGGAGCTTACGAGTTGATTGCAGCCGGCGATATCGTTGATTTCGCGGGTGAGGTTGCGTGGCCGCGTTTCACAATGAACGCGACACCGATTTCGTTCGAGAACACGGTAGCATATAAGTACTACAAGGTCATGTTCCCGACGGTTCGGGACCCTGCCAGTGCCAACAGTATGCAGATCGCCGAGGTGGAACTCATAGGAACTAACGTCGGCGGCGGCGCTGCCGGACCCCAGATTGTCTGGGTCTCGGGGGCTCATGATTACGACGCCGACGGTCTCAATGACGATTTTATGTGGGTGGACCTGCTTGAGGCCGAAGGTTATACGGTCGATTATCAGCCGGGCAACTGGACGGAGCTGGATGATGATAAGATCGCTACGCTGAATGCTGCGGATCTGGTGATCATAGCCCGTACCACCAACAGCGGCGATTATAACAACGGCGATGAGCCGACCCAATGGAACTCGATTACAGCGCCGATGCTCTCAAGTTCCACCCATCTCGTGAGAAGCAGCCGCTGGAAATGGTTTGATTCCACCAGCATCGTGGGTCTTACTCCTGAGATGGTTCTTGCCGATGGCACGGTTGTGCAGGCGATAGATGCAACTGTAGGTACAAGCTCATTCATTGATGCCGCTCCGGGCAACGGTACAGTGCTCGCGACAGGTGACGGCCTGCCGTGGATCGTCGAATGGGAAGCCGGAGTGGAATTCTATGCGGGCGCAGGTCAGTTCGCCGGGGGACCTCGTATGTTCTTCGTCGCCGGCACGCAGGAGGTTGTGGGTGGCGCCGACTGGGGTGAGTTGAATCTTACGCCGGATGGTATCACGGTTTTCCTCAACGCAGTCACCAAGATGATGACCCCCCCGCCGCTTATTTCTTCTGTTGTGAGGTCTGGCGGCGTATCGGGTGACCGGGCTCCGGTCGGCCCTTATGACGGCAGCACCGCGCCTCTGGCTACCGAGCCGGGCGGCCTTATGGACGGCAACATGGTTTACTCCGACCGCACATATCCGTGGTTCGGCGTGCCGGCCGAGTATGTCGGCAGCGAGTACATCCGTACGTTCAACAGCGACAAGAACGGCGGAACAGTCGATGTCACTTACGAGGTGACGATTTCCAGACCGGCAATCGTGTGGATCACCGTCGATGACCGCATCCCGGCAGAATGGGACGGCGGCGGCACCATCACTTCGCCGCAGGATGCAGCAGACCGCGTGACTGCGGCCTTTGCCGCGGCAGGGACGTTTACCGATACGGGAATAGACCTGTACGTTCACGAGAACGACACCACGGATCGTCAGATGAGCGTATTTGCAGCAGAACTGTCCGCAGGAACCTATGTTTTCGGTTCAATGGATTCGGGCAAGAATTTCTACAACATCGGAGCCGTTGAGTAGTCGAAGGCATATTGGATTCGGCTACCATGATGTGAGTTAGTTCGGGGCCTATACCGATTGATTCGGTATGGGCCCCTTTTATTATTTGGTCACGGGTAATTGGCATTTGGCCGCACACAACCGCAGGCTGGATTGTACGCACAACTTACCCCGAC
>JBDREF010000422.1:0-3220 GCA_043820045.1 Planctomycetota bacterium
AACGACAGGCCGGCGATGATGCGGTTTCGCGGCGGGAAGTTCACCGACAACGGCTCGTACCGCAGCGGCAGCTCGCTGAGACACGCGCCCGACTCAGCGATAAGCTCGAAGAGCCTCTTGTTCTCGGGCGGGAAGACATTCGCCAGCCCGCAGCCCTGCACCGCGATGGTCCTTCCGCCGGCCGACAGCGCGCCCTGGTGGGCCGCGGTGTCTATTCCGCGAGCCATGCCGGAACATATCGTAAAACCAGCCGAGCCTAAGAAGTGAGCGAATCGCGAGGCCTGCTCCTGGCCGTACAGGCTGCAATGACGCGAGCCGACTATCGAGACCGCCAAATTGTCCTGCCGCGTCAAACTGCCCTTTACATACAGGACCGGCGGCGGATCGTAAATCTTCTTCAGCATGACCGGATACCGCGGGTCGTCGAGGTTGATTAGCCAGACGCCGAGTTTTTCCGCCAGCTCCAGCTCGCCGGCCGGGTCGAATTTGCCCCGCGTTGCGGCGATTCGCTCGGCGGTCTTGAAGCCGATGCCGTTGACTTTGGCCAGTTCGCTGACCGAAGCGCCCAAAACTCGCTCGGCCGAGCCGAAATGCTTCATGAGCCGCCCGGCGGTCACCGGCCCGACGCCGTCGCAGCGCAATAGTCTGAGCCAGTTCTCGATGCCGGCCGAATTCGGTTCCAATCTCGCCATTAGCAACTCTCCCATACCCGTAGTCGATGACCCAACATACTCGCCAGGTTCACAGAGCCACATTGAAGCAAAAAAGACAGAAGGAAACAAAGAAAAAACCGCCGTATTCAGAGAAGATTGGGCGAAAGAGTGCAGTATCAGTACTGAAAACAGACGGCAGAGGACAGACTTCCGCCCCCTATCCCTTTGGGGTTCCATGGTAAGAAGGCGTATATGACGGCCGTGCAAAGGTTTTTTCTTGACCTTGGGACGGGTAATCTGTTATAAATTACAGTATAGAGTCGTGTGGGTGTTCGCGCATGAAGCAGGGGCATTTATCACAGCTCGCTGGCGATTTTGTTTTTCCGAAGAAGCGCCCCCTGTGGCCAGGCCCGCACCGGGCAAAAAATGAGGAAGGAGGCGCCGCAACAACACACAGGTTTTATCCAGAGTACAGACAGATCGCAATGTAGCCACGTCGAACTAACTTGATTTGAAGGAGGACTGTTATGTTTGCACAACTGATCTCTCAGGTTTCTTTTGCCTGTCGCCGGAGCATGGCCCTGGCGGTCGCAATTGCGGCCGTACTGCTGATGCAGACGCAGGTTTTGTTCGCTCAGCCGGCGGACGAGCATACGATGGCGTATTGGAAGATCGATGAAGGGACCGGCGACTTCGTCGAGGATTCTTCCGCAAACGGCAACCACGGAACCGCCATAAGTACGGTCTGGACCACGGACGCCAAGACCGGCGGAGCAGCTTTGGAATTCAATGGGCAGGACTCACAGGTCACTATCGCCGACAGCCCGACCCTCCACCCCCAAACGGGCAACATCACAATAGGAGCATGGATCAAGGTGTTTTCCAATCCCAAGGGCTGGGGCAACGGCGGAGCGATTGTGCACAAACAGGACGCCTACCAATGGGTCGTAAACACCAACGGAGCCCTGTGGCTCGGCGTCTGGGGAGCGCGTCTGGAATCGATAGGCAGCTACGATTTCGAGCAGCACCTGAACGAGTGGCATCATTGTACCGTGACTTACGACAACGCCGCCCAGAAGGGGCAAATCTTCGTTGATGGCGAACTCAATATCGAGGGAAACGTCGGAGCGGCCATAGATCAAAGCGCTAGCGAACTCTACATCGGCTACAAAGCCGATGGCGGCGGACGCTTCGACGGGATCATAGATGAGGTGCGCATTTCAGATATCGTGCGCACAGCCGATGAGATTAAGGCTTCCATGTTAGGGGCGGCGGGGTATCCCTTTGCGCGAGGTCCCTTCCCGGAAGACGGTTCCATACTCGAGAACACGTGGGTCAATCTCGCGTGGAAGGCCGGAGATTTTGCGGTCTCGCACGATGTGTACCTGGGCGTCAACTTCGACGACGTGAACGAAGGTACCGGCGATACGTTCCTGGGCAACCAGGCCACAACAAGTCTTGTGCTCGGCTTTCCCGGATTTCCTGTGCCGGACGGCCTTGTGCCCGGTACGACTTATTACTGGCGAATTGACGAAGTCAACGAGGCCGATCCCAACAGCCCCTGGAAGGGAGAGGTGTGGAGCTTCCTCGTCCCGCCAAAGACGGCCTATCAACCCGGTCCTGCGGACGGAGCCAGATTCGTAGATCCGGGTGTTGCACTTAGCTGGGAGCCGGGTTACGGCGCGAAGCTGCACAACGTTTACTTTGGTGATAGTTTTGACGATGTGAACAATGCCGCCGGTGCTTTGCCTCAAGCGAATGCAACCTTTGACCCCGGCACGCTTGAGTTTGATAAGACTTACTATTGGCGGGTCGACGAATTCGATGGCGCTGCTACACATAAGGGCAACGTCTGGACGTTCACAACTATGCCGGCAATAGCCGTTCATGATGATCCCAATCTCGTTGGATGGTGGACATTTGACGAAGGTATGGGCACGACCGCTCTTGACTGGTCCGGCCACGGCAATCACGGGATACTCTTCGGTCCGGGATGGACCACGCCCGGTTTGCTTGGCGATGCGGCCTTGAATTTCACAGGCAGCTCCTATGTGGCGATTGAGAACCTTACCTACGCCGGCACAGACTATGCCGAGGTGACGGTCAGTCTCTGGATTCGGACGAGTATGTGGAACGAACAGTACATTGCCTCGTTCGATCGCGACCAGTACTGGCGTCTGGGGATCGGACTCAACGGGGTAGGACCGGGCAATGTCGGCTGGCACGTGTTGACCAGTGCCGGACAGATTGACCTTGGCAGCGCGATGCGCGTGGACAACGGGGCCTGGCACCACGTCTGCGGCGTATTCGACAACGGACGGCTGACATTGTATATCGACGGCTGGCCCGACGCCTCGGTCACATCGGGACGGACGTTTGGCACCGGCAACACCCGCTATGGCTTGCTCGGCGCCAACAACAATGCCACGACCTTTGACGGCAGCCGCGGCATCGGCAGCCCCATCGCCGGTGACATAGACGACATGCGTATCTACAACAGGGCCTTGACGCCCAAAGAGATCACACTGGTTATGAGAGGCGATCCGCTGCTTGCCTGGGGCCCGAAG
>JBDREF010000423.1:0-7690 GCA_043820045.1 Planctomycetota bacterium
GGGAGCCGCCGATTACGCGGGCGGTCGAATAGCTGTTCATGATGGTCTCACGGCTGATTCCAACCAACCCGCCGACAATCGCATCGGCAGAAACACTGCCGGCCGAATAACAGGTTGTGATGGAACCACGACTGTCACCCACCAACCCGCCAATAGTATTGCTGTCTGCCTCGGTGCCGATGACCTCGCTGGCAGAGTAACTTCTCGCGATGCTGCCCTGGCTTCGGCCGACCAGACCGCCGACAACGTCAAATCCGGAAACGGCGCCGGTCGCATAGCAACCGATGATCTCGCCGTAACTGCGGCCGACCAGACCGCCGATATCATCGATTATCCCAATGACGTTGCCCTCCGAACCGCAGTTGCGGACAAGCCCCCAACTCCAGCCGACGAGGCCGCCGACGACTTTATCGCCGACTACCTGGCCCGCGGAATACGAATCAAGAATGGTACCGTCATTGTTCCCGGCGAGGCCGCCGACTGATTTTCTCCCGGAAACGCTGCTGAAGGAACGACAACCGATGATCGTACCGGCGTTATAGCCCGCAAGGCCGCCTGCATCGGCAAGTCCGGTTGCCTCAGCGCTCGAATAGCAGTCGGTTATTGTGCCGCTGTTGTAGGCGACAAGCCCGCCGACCCAATCGTTTCCTAAAATCCTGCCGCCGCGAACGTAACAGCCGCTGATGCTGCCTCCGCTCATATTGCCGACCAGCGATGCGACGCTGTCTCCCGTCCCTGCGTTTACATTCGGGTCAATCAATCCCAAATCCGTAATCGCCGCGTTCGAACCGCTGATGAATGCGAACATCGCAATGTCGTTGACGTCCGGCGTCGAGTACGTGAAGTTGGAAATTGTGCGGCCGTTGCCGTCGAAAGTGCCGCTAAAGGGCGTATATTCTTCCTGGTGTCGGTAACGGCCGATTATGTTGAAATCCGTTCCCCGAAATGCCGCCAGGTCGATATCCGCCATGAGTCTGAAGTGCTTGTCCCAGTCTTCCGTGTAGAGCCCGATGGTATTCATCTGCTCGGCGGTGTAAATCAGCCATGGGTCGGTGGGCTCTCCGGTTCCGCCGCCGTATTTGCTGTGGAGGCCTGATGGCGACTTGCTCGCCTCGACAGTGCCGCCATAGGCACCCATGTCGATAATCAAGCCGTTAGGAAACGGCTCGGCTCCAACCGGACTACCCGGATCACCCGCATCGATACAAGGGCTGGTGACATCGTCGATTACCCAATCTTCGCTGACCGGGTCCCACCGTCCCGCCTGCGATTTCAAATGATAGTCACCATTATCAGTGTCCGCAAACAGAGGATCGGCATCAATATTCCCTTCCCCCGGCCACCCGCCTTGGACGTCGCTATAGGCAACTACGATTTCAGAGTTGTCGCCGTTCCATATCTCATTACCATTATCCCAGAGGATAGAGTTACTTAGCTCAAGGCTGCTCGGATGCTCTTCATCGTAAGAATCACAAGCCAAGGCATTTCCATAATCCGCAGAATTTCCAACAAATGTACAATTGCTTAGCTTAGGGCTACTCACGTAATCGTACGAGCTAATGTACATGCCACCGGCAAAATCGCTGGCAGTGTTGTCGCTAAATGTACAGTTTGTCAGGATTGGGCTACTATTGTAGTTGTACATACCGCCACCACGAGCATTTGCCGAGTTTCCCTTGAAGATGCAGTTGGTCAGGCTTGGGCTGCCGGAAACGTTGTACATCCCGGCACCATACCAGAGTCTTGAGTCGAAGTTCGGGGATTCGCCCAATAGGGGACCGTTCGCATTGCCGGCGGTAATTGTGAAACCGTCCAACACGGCCGTCTCGTCGGTCTCGCTGCCCGTCACGACGTGGTAGCTGTTCTCGGAGTTGTTTGCGAAGTTCGGATCGTCGTCGCCGTTCAGGTCGCCGTTTAGGGTGGTTTCGTATAGCTCGATGTCTCTTGCGTCGGGGTCGGGCTCGGCGGGGCCTGCGTAGCCGCCTTTTACGGTTACGCCGTTGATGAGCTGGAACGTCGTCGTCCTCCAGTCAAATTCGGGGATTGCCACAAGCCCCTGGTTGGGCCTGTAAGTGCCCTGGGCCACGCGGATTTCGACCGGCTTTTGTGCAAATGCGGCGTCGGCAAGAGCCTCCTGAAGATAGACGTAGGCATTGGCCCAGGACGTGCCGTCATTGGCGCCGGCGGCGTCATCGTCAACGTAGATGACCTTGCCCGCAGCGGGTGGGCAGAGCATCGCCGTGACAAGCACGAAAGTGACAACGCGGAGGATTCGCCACACTCTAAATCCCATCATTCCTACTCTCCACCCGCAATTTTGGTCAACAGGAAAAGACCCTGTTACTCCTGTGCCTTCCAGAACCGTTAGTCTAACATATTTTCACCCTACAAGTCAAGGAAAACCGGCTTCATAAGGCGTATAAGCAGGGATTCGTGAGAGCAGCCCGATCACATTCGCCAGCCGGATCTTTCGACTCCGCTTCGCTGCGCTCAAGATGACGGTTGGGGGGCAAATTCGGGGGCCAAGAGCCGGGTCCATGAAACGGTTCAAAAAAAAGAGAATTGAAGCATCTCAACGCTTTACATAGCAGAAGGATCGAGATTGCCACGGCCATCTTCGACGGCCTCGCAATGACAAGCTCCTTCTCCAAGCTTTGACAGAATATCAGAAACCACTCGTCGGTATGGGTGGCCCGACCGGCCAGCTCAGAAGGAACGTATTGCCGGCTGGGTAGGCAGAAACCTCCTCCACGTGTGCGTCCACAAACACGGCATTGGCCGAGCCCTCGTCCAAATGTGCAGCGGAAGTACCGTGGTACGTTGCGAAGCAGTCGGTTGTCTTATTGGGCGTGGAGCGCAAATTGTTGTCATTGATGCCGGCGCCGCTGAGGCCCGGAATGGACCAGGTATTTTCCTCGGAGAACCAGAACACGCGAGACGGACTGACGACCATGGATTCCTTGTTTATCCTGTCAAAGCTCCCCGTTTTCTGTTGGGCGGGTACATAATTCATTCCGTCACCGTTAAGGTAGGAATTCATGCAGTAGCTGTATTGAGGTTCGATGGGAATGGTAACACCGTTGCAACTACGGCAGCCCCTCATTTTGGCCACAATGTTGAATTCGGGGCACAAGTTGATATCTTTGTCCTTCAGATAAGGCCAAAAACACCCGGCATCCTCCGGCCTCTCGGTGAGGCTCTGGCTGGCATTGTGCCATCGGCACCCGCTATAGTTTCTGCTATAGAGCCAACTGAACGAATAAGGGAAGACATTGTCATTGTCGTCCAGGTACAGTCTGCCCGCCAGGCCGTAGTTCTTCAGATTGTGCTTGCAGAGAATTTCCCTCGCCTGCTTTTTCACCCGCTACAGGGCCGGCATCAGGATGGCCATCAGGATTGCGATGATGGCGATGACGACCAACAGCTCGATTAGAGTAAATGCTCTCTTCCTTTTCATGATAACACTCCCATATCATCTCTATTCGAAGAACTCTAAAACCAAGATTTAGCATATGCCGTTAGAAGTGGTAAGTCAAGAGAAAAACCACCTATGAGGCACTTTTTCGGACGTGCGTGGCCACGATTCAGACCGGCCCGAACGGGCGCAAGAAGAGGCATTTCTTGACATAGTATTCCCGGGCGGGACAAAAGCCGCACAAAGTACCCGCTCTGGATGTCTTGTGCTTTCATGGTAATCACCTTAAAAGGCGTTCCTTGCACTTCGGGCACATTTCGTCTCAGGTGTACGGACGATTCTAATATCAGATTTATTGCATCTCAAGAGCAATAATTATTCTCACCGCTATGAATTGAGTAAAGGGCCGGAATCTGACCATGGAGATAACACATGAAACACCCTGAACGGGGCTCGCTGTGAGAAGCCAGGAGTGATCGGTCGGCGTTCAGGGGAAGTTTGGTCGGGCGAATCGGCCGAACAGGGCTTTTGCTTTCCTGTCGTACGCCTGTGCGGCCTCGATTTGGCTGGCGAAGGACCCGAGGTATATTCTTCGGCCGTCGTGCTGGATTCTGGCCTTCCACTTTCTTTGGGTCTTGTCCCATTCGAGGCCTTTGTACTTCGAGCGGGTCCGGCCTCTTCGCTTGGGACGATTGCAGAGGTTCTGCGAGACGGTCGCTGGGCGGAGATTGGCCTTTCGATTGTCGAGCCCGTCGCCGTTTATGTGGTCGCAGACCATCCCCAGCGGGACATCAATCACCTCGCGGTGCATCCATATCTTCCTTCTGGCATTCCTGCCCCGAACACGCTGCCAGCGGGCCGCATAGCAACTGGTGGGGCTGCGGGCGAGGAACCATTTATGCTTTGCCAGCCGGTCGTAATCCTCCGGATCGACTATGGCGAACCGCCCGCATGTCAGGGGAATTCTGCGGAAAGCATAGCCATAGCACAGCCGGCGATAGAGCAGCAGCACAGAAATTACGGCCCTGGCCGGCAAATCCGGAATGTTAAGAACTATCTCGATGATTCTCGTCCGCCGAGTCGGTGAATTGGTGACCTTATTGTCTCGCAGAGGGCTGTTGTCGCCCAATAATCAATAATCAATTCTGATCCCCCCATAATTGGACGGACCTTCACATTTGATGCGAAAATTCGCATATTTCAAATGCGGGCCGAAAGCGCAAGTTTCTGACCGTCAAGGACTTAAAAAAATTCGGATTTTTTTAATTTTTGTCCGGGGGTACCCTCGCAAATGATTCGAAATTCCACCCCCCAACAGACATCAGCAGGCGGGACGGTAAGGCAAAACAAGAGGCTTGCCCGGCGGACGCGATTTCGGTACTATATGCAATTATGTCGAATTGGATGCGCCAGGCCACGGTAGGGCCGGGGGCGGCTTAGGGTCGTATGAAGGAGTTCGGTTATGAATAGAGAAATAATCACTCGGCGTCAATTCATGAAGAATGCGGTGGTTCTGGCCGGGGCGGGACTCCTGTCGTCCTGCACGAACGGGCCTTTCGCCACACGCAAGGCTACGGCCACCGATCAAGTTGCCCTGGGCAAGACGGGGCTTAAGTGCAGCCGGCTCGGTTTCGGCACCGGCAGCATAGGCGGCAGCATCCAGCGGGAACTGGGCGCCGAGGAGTTCAACCGCCTCATACACTATGCCTACGATCACGGGATCACCTACATCGACACCGCCCAGAACTACAAGACCCACACAATGGTCCGCGATGCAATCAAGGGCCTGCCCCGCGAGAAACTGTTCCTTCAGTCCAAGATGCCCGGCGTGCCCGAAAAGCCGCTGGAGGTGCTCGATAAGTACCGGCAGGAGCTGGACGTCGATTATATCGACAGCCTGCTGGTCCATTGTGCCGTCACGGCCGACTGGGAGGAGGAACGCAAGCGGCTGGTGGACGCCTTCGAAGAAGCCAAGGACAGGAAAATCATTCGCGCTCACGGCGTCTCGTGTCACTCCGTACCGGCCCTGACGAAAGCGGCCAAGCTCGCCTGGGTCGATGTCAACCTCGTGCGGATTAATCCCCAGGGCGCATATATGGACACCCCGGCCGAGACGTGGAGCGCTGTCAGCGACGCATCGCATCTGCCGCCGGTCCTCGAACAGATCAAGATCATGCGGCAGAACGGCCACGGTGTTATCGGCATGAAGATTATAGGCAACGGTGACTTCACAAACGCTGAGGACCGCGAGAAGTCGATCCGCTTCACTATGCAGTCCGGCCTGGTGGACGCCGTCGTGATCGGCTTCAAGAGCACCGCGGAAATCGACGAGGCCATCATGCGAATCAATAGCGCCCTTGCAGAAATCGCGTGAAAGCACAATTCAGCAACGCTTTACGCGAAAGGCAGCCGTGAGCACGAAGGATAAGAAGGGCCGGTTCGTAGAGAAAGTATTCTCGCAGGTACCGGCCACATACGAGCTGGTAAACCATGTCCTGACACTGGGACTCGACGTCCTGTGGCGCAGGCGGGCTGCAAGGATAGCCGCTGCGGCCGGCGGCAGTCAATGGGCCGATATGTGTACCGGAACCGGCGAGACGGCCGTGTATCTGCGCCGCCTGGCCCCGGAGACAACAACCGTCTATGGGGTGGATTTCTCCGAGCCAATGCTGGAGGAGGCGAAGAAGAAGCCCGAAGCAAACGGCATCAACTTCGTCGTTTCCGATATCAAGTCACTGCCGTTCGCCGATGCGAGCTTTGACGTTCTTACCATGTCGTTCGCAACTCGCAATATCAATCTGAGCAGGGGGGTTCTGGTCGAGAGCTTCGCCGAGTACTACCGGGTATTGAAACCGGGCGGGCGTTTCGTGAACCTGGAAACAAGCAGGCCGCCGTTCGGGCCGGTCAGAAAGTTCTTCGACCTTTATATCAAGCTGTTCGTGAAGGCAATCGGCGAGCGAATATCAGGGTCCGCAACCGCCTACACGTATCTGGCGACGACCATACCGCGTTTCTATACCGCCGAAGAGCTGGCCGAAATCATGCGCGAGGCCGGTTTCGAGAAAGTCACTTTCACTCGTCACCTCTTCGGGGCCGTAGCGATCCACCAGGCATTCAAACTCTAAGCCGACAGCCGAGACGAAACGATTTTTTGTTTTTGCGTTGGCGTCTTTTCCTTAATAGAATGATGCCATGCTCTACGTCTGGCTGATTGCACTTATTTCGCTCAATACCGTCTGGCTGATGCTGGTGATTTTCGCGCTGCCGGGCAACTGGCTCATACTTTTATCGACGTGCCTTTTCGCGTGGTGGCGGTGGGGCGACGGGGCGTTCTCAATCTACACCCTGATCGCCATAGCGGTCCTGGCGGTATTGGGAGAGCTGCTCGAATTCGCCGGTGGCATGCACGTGGCCAGGAAGGCGGGGGCGAGCCGGCGAGGCGCAGTAGCGGCTCTGGCAGGCGCCATCATGGGCGCCATCCTTGGGACTTTTCTGATTCCCGTTCCATTTATGGGGACTTTGCTTGGCGCGTGCGGCGGGGCGGGACTTGGCGCCTGGGCGGTTGAATTCTCCAGCGGGCGGAAGATGCACGACTCTGTTCGCTGCGCCGTCGGCGCGGGATTCGGCGAGCTTCTGGGTATTACCGGCAAATTGGCAGTAGGGGTCTTGATCTGGTTTGTCGTGACCGTAGCTGCCTTTTGGCCGTAGGGGCCACGTTGAAGGCGGCAGGGAAAATACGGCCCATCAGGCGCATTACGCCTCGCGCGCAGCGAGAAATGCCCTGATTCACAATGGTCGCACAACTCTTATGGTAAGAAAGCGGACGTGAGAGACCGATAAACTGGCCGACGGAATCCTACCCGACTTCAAGGAAAATCCCCTGTGGTTTCGAGGAAAATGTCTGCGCCCTTTTTGCTTCTGTCTGCACTTTTCTTATACTTTATTTGCCGGGTCAGTTACAGCACCGTCCCGGAGAATATGTCGTGCTGAGATGAATTGGAGGCAGGAAAATGAGTGAACTCGGAAATGTACAGGCTGTTGGCCATCCGGCGCGTGTCACTGATGCAGCCCACAGCAGGGGATCTGAAGGCAAGCAAAAACAGTCCAAATCGGAGTCGGCGACTTCCACGGTTCCTACACCCGAATAGATCAGATCATCCACCCACAGGAAATTGACAGCAACGGCCGAACTTGCCGAAAACATCGTCGAGAAAGTAATTTCGGTAGTGGACGAGCGCGATAAATTCATCCACGCGATGGACCTTAGCTTCGGTG
>JBDREF010000424.1:0-2451 GCA_043820045.1 Planctomycetota bacterium
GTTGGCCATCCCCAAAGCCTTCGGCTTTGAGGCTGCCACCCAATCACAGACAGACAACCTGCAAGCCGTAGGGTGTGCAACTCGTTGCACACGCGGATTCTCGAAGAGTACGGTTGCCTGTCCCTTGTCGCTGTTTAATGATACTTCCTTTTTCTCCGCTCCGCAGGTTACTGCGTATTTGCCGTAGAACCCTCGAATGCGGCACTGGCCGTTAGCATCTGCTTTGCCTTCCCAGCGGGTCCACCACTCGTTAAGGACAAGGTTGCGATACGCCTCGGCCGCCGGCGTGGGCGTCCAGTCCCGGCGATAGAGCGACGACTGGCGAATCCAGTTCGCCCCTTCCCAGAAGCCCCACATCAGAATGCCCTTGACCTGCGGATGGGCGAAGCAGATGCGGTAGTAGTCGGTTATGTCCTTGGCTCTGGCCTGCTCCTGCTCGTCGGTGAGCTGTAAGTTCCGCTGTTTCATATAGGCCGAGCGCTGCCCGGGCATGTTGAACTCTGTGATGCGAATCGGCAGCCCGATTTGAGATAGCTCGTCAAGCGCGTGACAGAGGGCTTTAGGGTCGAAAGTCTCGCCGTGCAGGTGCCCCTGTACCCCGATGCCGGAAAGGGGTACACCCTGGTCGAGGAATCCGCGAATGTGCTTGATGTAATTGTCCAGCAGCTTGCCGGTGAGGATGTCGTAGTCGTTGACGAAGAGCCTGACGTCGGGGTCCGCGGCTTTAGCCCAATCTGCCATCTGTTTTGTTATGCCCGGCCCGAGGCGGCCGGCGTAGTAGTTGGCGTGGAGCATTTCGTTGTTGAGGTCGAACTCTGCGATTCGGCCCTTGTAACGGCCTGCGATGGTCGTCGCGCGGGTCTTCAGGGCCTGGCGCAGGTCCTCGTCGTTCATCTCCTTGAGCCAGTCCTGCACCCGTCCGGGAATGCCCCAGAACATGCAATGTCCCCGCAGCGGGATGTCGTGCTCCTGCGTCCAGGCAAGTATCGCATCGACTACGGCGTAGTTCACCTCTCCCCGCCGCCGCTCCATGTCATGCCACTTCACCGCATTTTCCGTTACCGCCGCGTTGAAGTTGGCAAGGAACGTCTCTTTGTACCGCTGCCGGTCTTGCTCGCTCGACCTGCCGCCGAATATCCCTGAGGATAGCGCCGCACCGAACCAGAACTCGTGGCGCATCTGCTCGATATGAACCGCCGCTCCCGGCTTTGCCTTTACGGCCAGGTCCCCCATTCGATGCTGCCGGATACTCGCTTCGAGCGCCTCCGGCTTGAGATGTTCTGATGCGTCCGCGCCGAAGGCCGTACAGGCCCCTGCGAAACACAGCACCAATCCAGTGAAAATCAAATATCGTTTCATTGCTATGTCCTTTCTAAACTTTTCCCCGCGTGTGCAAAAAAAGGAATTTTGCACACACTACCTGAGCAATCCTTTTTTGTAGGGTGTGCAACTTCGTTGCACACGCGGTTCCTGTTCCATAACGGAACCGTCTTCGTTCAGTGGCCTTATTTGCCCGCAAATACATCAACTATGCTCTGCTGCATCTTTTCCAAATCTACCTTACCATAATACCCTGATTCAATATATTTGTGATACGTTGACCAAGGCCAATCGCCGATATCTTTGACCAGCCCATGCTTAACAGGATTATAATGTATATAATCTATATGCCGCTGCAAATCTCTTTCATCTCGTATCTGATGTTCCCAGAACCTCTTTTGCCATATTCCGCGATGCCGGTGTTTTGACCTTGAATCTGTCTGCAACAATTCGCCGCCTCCCGCCTTCAGGTAATTCATCGTGAAATCTTTTTTTATCAACGACCATCTGGTCGAAAAATCACTGTCGTTTTCCGGCAATTTCCAGATACAATGCAGGTGCTCCGGCAAAAGACAAATCGCGATAGTCTCGTAATATCTTTTCGACCTCACTTTTTCAAAAGCATGACGCAAATGTTTTCTTGCAAGCTCGCCTGCGAGAACTGTTTGCCTTTGGTAAGAGACAACAGTGAAGAAATAGTATCCGCCGCAAAAATCCGCTCGTCTATAATGTGACATACGAGAATCATAGCCCTTCTCCCGATGTATGCAAGGCTTCTTCCGCGTGTGCAAAAACGGAATTTTGCACACCCTACCTGAGAAAATCCTTTTTGTAATCTCATGAAAGGCTGTCTCCAATCGTTTGATCCTAATATGATAGGGAGCAAAGAAAGGAGATAGCCATGAAAAAGATGTATTCAAATGTAGCGTGTGCAGGTATGGATGTCCACTACAAATTCAGCAATGTAACCTTTCGCGACGCGGGCGGCAAAGTCGTTTCCCGGCAACGACTTGATCATCCGGGCCGCAGGCAGCTTGCCGAGCGTCTCAGTCAGTGGCCCAAAGGCATCCCGGTGGTAATGGAAGCATCCTTCGGCTGGGGATGGCTCAGCGACCTTGTGGAAGAAGCGGG
>JBDREF010000425.1:0-9079 GCA_043820045.1 Planctomycetota bacterium
CATCCACGGCCGGATAGTCAGCGACTGGCGGCTCAGCAACGGCACGTTCACGCTTAACGTCACTATCCCGGCCAACACTACCGCGACCGTTTATGTCCCGGCCGGCAGTCTCGATAGCGTTACCGAGAGCGGACGCCCGGCGGCTAAAGCCGAAGCCGTAAGCTTTCTGCGGATGGACCAGGACAGGGCAGTCTTCGCCGTCGGTTCAGGACGTTACCAGTTTTTCTCGAAGCTGCCCAATCCGGGTCGAACGAATTAGGTTCCGGACCTCTCGCCGCCGGGGTGATTACCGCATCCTTATGGTTGCGGCGTCACCCTGTCGAGCGCATAAGCCCTCTTCCCCTCGTCAGGGTCGGGGCTGTCCTTGGGACTAATTATCAACTTCGCAAGCTCGGTTGATATCTCGCCCGTATCGGCGGAGATTATCTGATAGACCTTCCCGCCGGCCCTCTGGAATTCGGAGCAGAAGCCTTTCCACGACTCCAGGTACTCTTCATAAGCCTTCTTCTTGTACTCGGCCTTATGTTCCAGGGCTAATATCTCCAGCGGGTTCCAGTACTTTATCAGAACATTTCCATCCGCGAGCAGAAAGTCAACGCTTACGGTCTTACCTTCCACCTGCAGAATTCTGGTCGTTCTGAAATCGATGTCTTGGCCAGCAAGATATTGGGCGATTATGTCCTTGCCACCCGTGGCTGTGATTTTGCTTCTTTGTTGCCTCAATTCTTCCAACGTTCTTGCTCTGAGCTTGAGGGCTTGAAGCTTTGTTTCGTAGCTGTCTCGCTGCCGGCCTGACAAAGAGACATCACTATCGACATTAGACGAACACCGAACACTCACATTGCCGGGACCGGAAAAGTCGCTGTAAGTGTAGTTGTCGGGGCTGTAATAGATAGTACTCATGGAACTCGCATGGTCATCGACCAGGCCGGAGGGATGTTTGTGGCTGTAAGCATAGGGCGAGTAACGAACCCAGTAGGGAACCAGGCCGGTGCTGCCGTACTTGTTGGCATAGGGGCTGTAGTGAAGTTCTCCCGGAATCAAGCTGTGTGCATAGATGGACCAGCGAACACGGTGTCGCACGCTGTCATAACCATAGTAACTGTGGCCTTGGGCTACACTGCTCACGATGATCAGCATAGCTGCTGCTGAGATTGAAATCCTTTTCATTGTATGCTCCTTTCTATTTGAGAATATTTACATCCTGCTTTTTTGTCCTGATGTCACCTCCTCTCTTGATGGAGTGATTGCATGTATTGACCGGTTGATGCGAAACAAACGACTGGCGGACACGGACTTGAGCGCGCAAAAGAAGCGCACCGTAGGTCGCGGATAAAGTGGAGACATATAGAGGGGCGCCGACCGGAAGTAATTCGGCCGGCGAAACCGCCGACTTGCCCATTTGCACAGATGGCTTGTTTCTCTTCCCATACACCGTTTTTCTCCATAAAAACGGGCGTATCCATCGTCCGTGTGGGTACAGGGCGAGGAGCCTAACGCACTTTTTTCGGGTGGGGGGACTTCAAAGCAGAAACCTCTTGCCACACCCTTCGCATCCTTTCACACCCTCCATGTGGCACCATGCTTGTAAGTTATAGCGGAAGTCCGGGCAAGTCAAGAGATTTTTGTACAATTTTTTACAGGCTCCTGTTTCCCGGCGCGCCTGGTATCATCCGATTAGCTCTTCTTTGCCGCCTTGCTTTTCTGCACCTCGGGAGCATTTGTCTTGGGCAGCCATTTTGCGAACTGGTTTTTGACTTCATCGTATTCGGGGTCAGTGGCGAGATTATTCCATTCCATCACGTCGTTTCTGTGGTCGTACAGCTCTTCGGTGCCGTCGCTGTAGCGGATGTACCGGAACCGCTCGGACCGGAGTGAATGATTGGTGCGGCCGTGGGTCGTCAGGGCCGGACGGTCCCATTTTGCCTCGGGATCCTTCAATAGAGGCAGGAGGCTTCTGCCTTCGAGCCCGCTCTTATCGCTCAAGCCGCACAGGTCGATGAGCGTGGGGTAAATATCCAACATGCTGACAGGCCGGGAGCAGTGCTGGCCGGGCTCGGTCACGCCGGGAGCGACGACCATCAGGACGTTGTGCGTCGCCTCTTCCCAGAGCGAGAATTTTCGCCAGTGGAGTTTTTCGCCGAGATGCCAGCCGTGGTCGCTCCAGAGTATTACCACCGTGTTGTCCGCATAGTTGCTGTTGTCCAGCGCGTCAATCACCCGCCCTACGCAGGTATCAGTAAAGCTAATCGATGCAAGGTATCCCTGGACGGCTTTCCGCCACTGATTGTGCTCGATGACCTTTTTGTGGTCGCCCTCGGGCTTGGCCATCTTCCTGCCTATCGGCGGGACATCGTCAAGGTCGTTGTCATTAACGTTCGGCAAGGTTACCCGGTCCTTCGGGTACATATCGAAGTATTTGGTCGGAACGTACCAAGGCAAGTGCGGCCGGAAGAAACCGCATGCGATAAAGAACGGTTTGTCGTGCTGTTGGCCCAGTTGCTCCGCGGCCCAGGCGGCGACTTGCCTGTCGCCCATCTCTTCGTCCGGCACGTCCACAGGGCCCCAATCGAAGTGAGACGTATTCGGAATTCCGTTAAGCGGCGGATTCGCGGGCATCGGGTCGTCGGGTTTGTTCTTCTGCTGCGACGGAAAATAGTCCTGCCACGACGGGGGGTCCGGAAAGCCTCCATGATAAATCTTCCCGCCTCCGACGGCGCTGTAGCCATTGGCCATGAAATGCTGCGGGATAGTAACTGCACCTTTGAGCACCGGGGATTCTCGCCAGGGATTCGGATTGTGATAGACACCCGACGTCGAGGGCAGGATTCCCGTCATGAGACTGGCTCTGGAAGGATTGCAGGCCGGAGCAGAGCAGTGAGCATTGGTAAAAAGTACGCCTCGCTCCGCGAGGCGGTCCAGGTTCGGCGTCTTGACATCCGGATGGCCGCCCAGACAGCCGATCCAGTCGTTCAAATCATCAATCGCCACAAAAAGCACGTTCGGGTGCTCACCGCTCTTCGAGTCCGAATGCTCGGAAGCACTGTTACAGCCGGACAGTACGAACGTCGTCGCACCCGCAGCAGTCAACCTCAAAAAGTCCCGCCGATTCACCAAGCCCGAAGTCAGACTCATCTGTTTCGCTCCTTCAATTCCCCTGTTTCGTTTGCAGGTTGCCCTCTGGCACCACCGCTTTAGAGCCGCAGAGACTCAGGGGCACACAAACCCAGCAGCTAAAACCACGCCGAGAGTCTAATAAATATCGTATGGCCTGTCAAGCTTCGGAGGCGGCTCATACATCATGAGAGATTCTTCTGAGCTGTTCCTCAATCTTGCCCAATCTTGCCTGAATCTGGTGCATTGTCAATGTTCTCGACCTGACATAAAGCGAGATTGTCAGAACAAGAGCTATCAAAAGCATCGCTCGGAGTATTAAGACAGCAACGCTAATCCACATGGTATTCACGTACAACGCATCGCTTTCAATACCCTTTATGTTGCATTCAACAATACCTGCGACCATAAAGAATATCATCACAAGGAGCCAGCAGGCCATGACGACCCATCTCAGCCGTTTGACCCGAGCGGAGTCCCTTTCGATGAAATCCCGCGGCGACTTGACGCCCGCTCCAGAAGCTTCGCCATGGCTCTTATCCATCTGTCTGAGCAGTTCTTTTCTCAAATCATTCTCTTTGACCATTATGATTTCTCCATTTCATTTCTGAGCGCACGCTTTGCATAATGAGTTCGAGATTTGACAGTGCCCAATTTAGCATTCAGAACCTCGGACATCTGCTGATACGACATTTGCTCCAGGAACCGCAACATAAGGACTTCTCTGTATTCTGGCAGCAGTTCCTCCAGGCATCTATGGACTTTTTCCGCCTCGTCCGGAGAAAAAACTTCATCGTCAGCGTCGTCTGCAACTGCAATGCTCTCATCGAGTTCGGACGACTCCCTTCTTGTCCTGAACTGCTGATATACCTTGTTGCGCGCGATGCGGTAGAGCCAAACTGGAAGCGCTTCGGGCTTTTTGAGACTGCATATCCGCCTGATAACGGTCAACCACGTGTCCTGAAGAATATCCTCCGTCATTTCAGTGTTTCCCGACAAACGATTTACGAAGTAACGCAGTGGTGTCTCGTATCGCCCAATAAGCTCCGCTAAAGCATCCTTATCACCAATCTGACAACGAAGTACGAGTACTTGTTCTATTAACCTGTCACCTGAGTTCATACGTTGGCCTCAAGGTATAAAGATGCGCCGCGAGTCGATAAGTTCAAGAGATTACCAGTTTTGCCGGCTCTCATCCAAGAAACTTGCTATATCCTGCACAGTTAAGGCGGAACCTGCAATATGGCACGCCAAATCGAGCTGTCAGGGACCAGAGCAATAAAAAACTTGCCAAAAAAGAGAATTGCTGGTAGATTCTGGAGTCCGTTTTTGGGGCATGAATGTATTGTAAACCTTTGATTGTGGGAAATTTGTGATGAGTGCATCTGTAGAGAACCCTGGTTTGTCGGAACTTGACCAACTTTGTATTCAAACGATCCGGTTTCTGTCCATGGAGGCCGTTCAGAAAGCCAATTCAGGCCACCCCGGTATGCCGATGGGAATGGCCCCGGCGGCGTACGTGCTTTGGACCAAATACATGAAATATAACCCGGCAAATCCAAGGTGGCATAATCGGGACCGTTTCGTCCTTTCTGCGGGCCACGGCGGTACGCTGCTGTACTCGCTGCTGCATTTGACGGGCTACGGTCTGGCTCTTGACGATTTGAAGAACTTCCGGCAATGGGGCAGCAAAACGCCCGGCCATCCGGAATACGACCCGGATTGCGGTGTCGAGGTCACAACCGGCCCATTAGGTCAGGGGATTTCCAATGCGGTCGGAATGGCTATCGCACAGAAATATCTGGCGAACTACTTCAATCGTGACGGTTTTCCAATCATCGACTACAAGATATACGCCATCGCCAGCGACGGCGACCTTCAGGAAGGCGTCGCCTCGGAGGCCTGCTCTCTGGCAGCCCACCTGGGATTGGACAACCTGATTGTCGTTTACGACGACAACCACATCAGCATCGACGGCAATACGGACCTTTCGTTCACCGAGGACAGGGCCATGCGTTTCAAGGCTTACGGCTGGAACGTCCGAGTGGTCGAGGGGGACGGCAACGATATGGCGGCCTTCGAGAAGGCGTTGAAAAACGCCAGACGCGAAAAGCAGAGGCCGACATTGATCAAACTCCGCACGCACATCGCCTACGGCAGTCCGAACATGCAGGATACGGCCGCGGCGCACGGCGCCCCTCTCGGCGATGACGAGATCAAGCTCATCAAGCAACGCTTTGGCTGGGACCCGGAGAAAAGCTTCCATGTCCCCGACGAAGTCCGCGCTCACATGGAAAAGGTCCACAACAAGGGCAAGAGAACCGAGGCGGCATGGAACAAACTGTTTGCCAACTACGCCCAGAAGTATCCGGAGCTTGCCACACAGCTCCACGACGCCGCGGAGGGCAAGTTGCCGTTCGCGATTGACGGCGTTCTGCCGAAGTTCGAGGCGGGCAGCTCCGTCGCCACCCGCAAGGCCTCCGGCAAAGTCTTAGATGCGCTGATGCCGAAGCTGCCGCTGGTCTTGGGCGGCTCGGCGGATCTGACGCCGTCGAACAATACAAGGTGGTCCGGCGCAAAGGATTTCCAAAAGGACGTGCTGGACGGCAGGTACCTGCGATATGGTATCAGAGAGCACGGAATGGGAGCGATAATGAATGGTATTTCCGTCAGCGGCCTGATGCGGGCGTACGGCGGGACGTTCCTGGTTTTCTCCGACTATATGCGCGGCGCCATTCGTGTCGCGGCGCTTTCGAAGTATCCGACTATATTCGTCTTCACGCACGACAGCATAGGCCTGGGCGAAGACGGCCCAACCCACCAGCCGGTGGAACACATGGCGTCCCTTCGCGCAATGCCGAATCTGCTGGTATTCCGCCCCGCCGACGCAAACGAAACCGCGCAGACGTGGAAGTACGCGCTGGAACATCGAGAAGGACCGGTAGCTCTGCTTCTGACCCGACAGGGATTATCCGTCCTTGACCAGAATAGATATCCTTCCGCCGCAAATTTGAGCAAGGGTGCCTATGTGCTCGTCGCCACCGACAAGCCTGACGTGCTGCTCTTAGCCAGCGGCTCGGAAGTCTCCGTCGCTCTGTGTGCCGCCGAAGGTCTGGCGAAGGAAGGGATCGCTGCGCAAGTTGTGAGCATGCCCTGCTGGGAGCTGTTCGAAAAGCAGAGTCAGGAATACAGAAATTCGGTCATTCCGCCCCACGTCAAGGCCAGAGTCGGAATCGAGGCCGGCGTCGAACAAGGCTGGCACAAATGGCTGGGCGACAAAGGCGTCTTCGTCGGAATGTCCTCATTCGGCGCATCAGCCCCGGGAAAAGTCTGCTTCCAGAAGTTCGGCATCACCACCGAAAACGTGATCAAAGCAGCCAAGAACACGAAAGCGAACAGTGCATGAGGTTGCAGATCAGAGGTCTGGAGTCGGATGTCAGAAGTAGTTCTGTTCTCCGTCCTCTGGATTGGCCAGGAAGTGACCCATTATGATTCGGATTCGCTGCATCACCTCTCCGGCCCTTCCCATAGCGAGGGATCGTGTTGCACAGGTCGAGGATATCTTCAGTGAAAATTTTCCGGCACTGGCCGACTACGCCAACAAGATATCGGAGCTTCTGGCCAATCCCTTCAAGCATGAGTACCAAACCACCCTGATAATCTCAGAGACGACCCTGGGCAAGGTGACTGGATTTGCCCTGCTGCTGCATTTTTCCGGTATCCAGAGTTCATTTCTGGATTTTATTGCGGTTCGCAAGAAACGATGGGGCGGTGGGCTCGGCAGCGCCTTGTACGAAGCCGTCCGCGAATACTGCGAAGGACTCTCGTCCCAGGGTCTTTACATTGAAGTTGAGCCTGACGATCCAGATCTGACAAGAGATCCTGACGAATTGGCCCAGAGCCGCAAGCGAATGCGATTCTATGAACACTATGGCCTGCGGCCCATCACCGGGACCGCTTATCACACCCCTGTAGGCGAACCCCCGACCACGGCCTACCTTCTGTTTGATCCCCTGGACAGAAGGACGATTCTCTCGCGTGCAGAGGCCCGGAATGCCGTCAAAGCCATACTCAAGCACCGCTTCGGGCACGTCGCGGACGATCACTACATACGTCGTATCGTCGAATCGTTTGTCGATGACCCGGTGCGTTTCAGGCCGCCGCGGTACGTCCAGAAAATCGAACACGTGCGGCAGGTCACGAAAGGCTACATTCAGAAACCCTTCGCACTAGTCGCCAGCCAGAAGCACGCCATCCATCATGTCCGCAGCAGGGGTTATTTCGAAAGACCTGCTCGCGTTGGAGCGCTGCTCGATGCTGTATTACCACTGGGGCTGTTCACCGTGATCCCTGCAAAACGCTTCAGCGAGAAGGTCATACTCGCCGTCCATGACCGGCACTTTGTCGACTATTTGAAAACGGTGTGCACCAAGCTCGACACCGGCCGGCCTGTATATCCGGACACCTTTCCCATCCGCAGGTCGGATCGCCGCCCGCGCGACCTTCCCGTCCAGGCCGGTTACTACTGTATCGATTCCTGCACGCCGCTTTACCGCAATGCTTATTTCGCCGCCCGCGCCTCGGTCGATGTGGCCATGACAGCCGCTGAAGAAATACTGGCCGGAGTTCCGGTTGCTTACGCGTTGTGCCGACCGCCAGGACACCATGCCGAGCGAAGAGTCTATGGCGGCTTCTGTTACTTCAACAACGCAGCCATCGCCGCACACCAGCTCTCGCTGCACGCACGGACCGCCATACTCGACATTGATTTCCACCATGGTAACGGCACTCAGGATATCTTTTACACCCGCCCCGATGTGCTGACTGTTTCCGTCCACGGGCATCCGGACAATTCATTTCCCTATTTTAGCGGCTTTGTCGGCGAAACAGGCGAGGCCGCGGGCCAGGGATTCAACTACAATTTTCCGCTGCCGCCAAACACAACCGACGAAGGTTATATGAAGGCTTTTGAGAAGGCGCTTGTATGCATCAGGCGTTTCCGGGCTGATTTTTTGGTTGTAAGCGTCGGTTTTGACATTCTTAAAGGCGATCCGACCGGAACATTTCTTTTGTCTGTCGATGTGCTAAATATTATCGGACGGCAACTGGCCAGACTGAAGATTCCCCTTCTTGTGGTTCAAGAGGGCGGTTACAATCTTCGCAACCTTAAACGCGGCTCGGTGGCCTTGTTCCGCGGAATCTCAGATGCCATATAAGACTGAGAGGCCAAGAAAGCCTTTCCCATCAACTGTCCGAATCATGATACCCTCAGCTTGATTGACACGAATAGGGAAATTTTCTCCGGAATAATGTGCGGCTTTGACCCGTCTGCCGAAGGAGGTTACACTGTTACTCAGTATTCAATAGTAAACATACACTATTCAGGAGAGATGCCATGAAGCGAACATGCTGGACCTTAATTGTGACGGCAGTGAGCCTTGTTTGTATCGCCGGCGGGCTGATGCGGGGGAACGATTCGGTTGGTATGCGGCTGCCCGGGGCACGGGCGATTATCGAGGCGGCCCGGTATCCTAGTATTCAGGCTGCCATAGATGCCCTGCCGGATGAGGGCGGGGTCGTTCGCCTGCCGCCGGGGACGTTCGAGATCAGCGAGCCGCTGATGGTTGGCAAGGGTGACGTTCTCATCGCAGGAGCCGGCACCGCCACGCACATAAAAAACGTCAACACCGAGGGCAAGAGTGCATTGTTACTTCAACATCTAAGCGGCGGTGACGATCGCAAATCAGAACTATGGCGGATTCGATTAGCCGACTTTCGCATCACCGGCAACGAAAAGAGCGGCCACGGAATCGAGGCCCGGCGTATTAACGAAGTCTTTATCGACGGCGTCACCGTCAGCTATCACGGCGGCGACGGCATTCGGCTGTACTTCTGCTATGAGGATCCTCGAATCTGCAATTCGCTGATGACCTACAACAAAAAGACAGGGCTGAATATGATCGGT
>JBDREF010000426.1:0-11231 GCA_043820045.1 Planctomycetota bacterium
GCCCAAGTGGCGGCTGATCGCTCGCGACGCCTTCAACGGCAAGCAGCTCTGGGAGCGGAACATCGAACTCTGGCATCCGCACCTGTGGCGGCTCAAGAGCGGTCCGCAGATGTTGGCCCGCCGGCTCGTGGCAGTAGGCGATCGGGTGTATGTAACCATGGGCATAGATGCACCGCTGTCGGCGCTGGATGCAGCCACGGGCAAGACAATCCGCACCTATGACGGCACAAAGGCGACCGAGGAGATACTCTGCTCCGACGGTGTGCTGATCCTGTCGGTCGCCGGGGAAGGTCAGCCTCTGCGCAGCGATCCTGCGAAACGTTACGCCACGTTAACCGAAATGAATGACGACGTCACGAATCCCCTGTGGACACAGGCGCCGCGGACCATAATGGCGATCGATGCCGACTCGGGCCGGGTGCTCTGGAGCAGAAAATCGGAACTGGTCTCGCTGTCGCTGGCGGCCGATAGCCGGCGAGTCCTCTTCCACGACGGTGAGAAGATCAGGTGCCTCGACCGTCAAACCGGGCAGCCGCTGTGGACATCGGAGCCGGTGTCAAGGAAAGAAGGCATGAGAAGCTCCGGCGGCGCCACGCTGGTTCTGTACGACGACGTGGTTCTCTACAGCGGGCAGGTCCCCGAGAAACCTAAGCAGCGCACCACGACCATGTTTGCCCTGTCGGCTGAAGACGGCAAGACGCTGTGGCAGAATCCGCACCACCCGTGCGGGCACATGGGCACGCCGGACGACATTCTGGTTGCCGGGGGACTGGTGTGGAACGGCGCCGTGGCTCAGGGCTCCGATTCCGGCACAATGACCGGCCGCGACTTGCACACGGGTGAAGTCAAAAGTGAGTTTACGCCCGACGTGGAGACCCACTGGTTCCACCATCGCTGCTACCGGGCCAAGGCGACCGATAAGTACCTGCTCTTCTCGCGAACCGGAATCGAATTTATCGACTACGCCGCCGAGCACTGGATCTGTAATCACTGGGTCCGCGGCGCGTGCAGTTACGGCATCATGCCGTGCAACGGGCTCATCTATGCACCGCAGCACCCGTGCGCATGCTACATCGAAGCTAAGCTATATGGCTTCACCGCCCTGGCGCCGCCCTCGCCAACGGCGCAGCCGCGTCGCGAAGTGCCTGATGCCGAGCGTCTCATGCGCGGACCGGCCTACGGTGCGCGCCTCGCATCTCAGGCCGCAGATATGAAACCGGATGATTGGCCAACGTTCCGGCACGATGCCCAGCGCAGCGGGGCCGTGAAAACAACGGTCCAACCTACCGACCTGAAGCGGACGTGGGCCACTAAGCTTGGCGGCAAACTCAGCACACCTGTCGTCGCCGACGGTAAACTGTTCGTCGCCTCGGCCGATGTCCATGGCGTGCACGCACTTAGTGCCTCGACAGGTGAGCGGTTGTGGACCTTCACGGCCGGCGGTCGTATCGATTCGCCGCCTACAATCTGGAAAGGCCGTGCACTCTTTGGATCTGCCGACGGCCACGTTTACTGCCTGAGCGCAATCGATGGTAAGCTCGTGTGGCGGTATCGCGCCGCGCCGGAGGATCACCGGATGATGGCCCTCGAGCAGATTGAGTCGGTGTGGCCGGTGCACGGCAGCGTGCTGGTTCAGAACGATGTGCTCTACTGCGTCGCCGGCCGTTCGATGTTTGTCGATGGCGGGCTGCGGCTGCTGCGCCTCGATCCGGCCACGGGACGCAAGCTATCCGAGACAATCCTCGACGATAAGGACCCCGAAACCGGGGAGAACCTCCAGGCCCATATCCAGGGCCTCAACATGCCCGTGACGCTACCCGATATCCTGTCCAGCGACGGCAAGTACGTGTACATGAGATCACTGCCATTTAGTCTGGAAGGCAAACGCAAGTTCGTCGCCTACGTGCCGGTCAAGGAACAACAGGGCGACGACCTGCACCTGTTCTGCCCGACGGGCTTCCTCGACGATTCGCTGTGGCACCGGACCTACTGGGGCTACGGCCGCGCGTGGGCGTCGGGCGCCGGCGGCTACCACCAGGCCGGTCGTGTTATTCCCGCCGGTCGGCCGCTTGTGTTCGACGACGAAATGGTCTATGGCTATGGCCGGCTCTGGCAGTACTATCGCTGGACAACGCCGCTCGAGTTCAGCCTGTTCGCCGCGAAAAAGCAACCGGAGATTGTCAAGGCGGGCACCGAGAAGAAGACGGTCAAGAAAGACGGCAAGAGGGTCGGGTCGAAAGCATTGCCGGTTACGCGATTCGTGCAAGACTGGTCCGGCGACGTCGCAATACAGATCACTTCCATGGTGCTGACGGACAACGCGCTCTTCGCTGCCGGTCCGCCCGATGTGGAAGACGAAGAGGAATCCGTCAAGACACTGCTCGATGCCGGCACACAGAAGAAGCTTGCCGAGCAATCGGCCGCCTTCGAGGGCAAGCGAGGCGCGTTACTATTAGCCGTCTCTCGAAAGGACGGACAGAAGCTCGCAGCCTATCGCCTGGACTTCGTCCCGCGATTCGATGGTCTGATCGCAGCCAACGGCAGACTCTACGTCTCGACCCTTGGCGGGGAGGTGCTTGCCTTCAGCGGCGAGCAAGGTCAGCCGCTTCGGCCAGCCGAAGATATCGTCGTAGCTGCGAGTAATTAGAAACCGCAGGCGTAGTGGCCGGAGTCCCGGCGAGCCGGCATTCAGATCATGTCGTAATCGTAGGGTTTCCGCATCTGGCGGGCAACCCATCCGTTCGCTTCGGCGTCATTGACGAACTGCTCCCTGGCCGGGTCCCAGTTCAGCTTCCTGCCCAGGCGAATCGCGATCACGCCCAGGTGACACAGGCTCGCAGAGCGGTGCCCCGTCTCCGCGGGACAGATTGGAGCTTCCCTCGACTTCACACAGTTAATGAAGTTGCCCATGTGGTTGTTACTAAGATAGACACGTTTGGCATCTTCGGGCAGTTTCTCGGTGAGAATCTGCCGGTCGTTGGCCTTGATCTCGCCTCGCGTAACCCAGATCCAGCCGTCGGAGCCGTGGAACTTGATGCCGTGCTGCTGGCCGTTGGGGTCCTTGACTCCGCCGTGCCACTCGCTGGCCGTGGTGCTCTTGCACGTGTGGACGACGCCATTGGCGTAGGTATATGTCACTTCGTACTCGCTGGCCGCGGTGAAACCGCCGGGGATCATATCGACAAGTTGCTTACCATCTATACTGACGGGACCGGAGCGGTCCATGTCCAGGGCCCAGAGAACTATGTCGTTATGGTGGGCGCCCCAGTCGGTCATCGTGCCGCCGGAATAGTCCCACCAGTAGCGGAAGCTGAAGTGCGTCCGCTCTTTGACATATTCGACTTTGGGCGTCTGGCCGAGCCAGAAATTATAGTCAAATCCTTCCGGGACCGGTGAAGTCTTAAATGGCCCCTGTCGCAGACCGGCGGGGAGCCAGACTTCGACGCTTTGAATTTTCCCGATTCGCCCATTGCGGACAAGATCGCAGGCCAAGCGGAAATGAACACTGCTGCGCTGCTGAGTGCCGGTTTGGAGCACCTGCTTCGTTTGCCGCTGGACTTCGACAAGCCGTTTACCTTCGTCGATGGTGAGGGTCAGAGGCTTCTCGCAGTAAATGTCTTTGCCGGCCTTCATGGCAGCCATGCTGACCAACGTGTGCCAGTGGTCAACTGTGCCGCAGATTACGGCATCGACATCTTTCCGCTCCAGGAGCTTGCGAAAGTCGGTGTAACCTTCGGCTCCGGGGAAATCTTTTTGAGCTGCCGCCAGGTGGCCGGCGTCAACGTCGCATAAGGCGACGATCTGGCCGTATCTCTCGGCATTTCTGGCATCGCCCCTGCCTTGCCCGCCACAGCCAATTAGTGCAAGGTTGACTTTCTCGCTGGGCGGCAGAGACTCCGGCCGCCGGCTCGTCTGTTGACCGGCGCACTCGTCTGCGGACCAGAGAGGAAGTGACGAAGCGGCGGCCGCTGCACCTGCGGCCCTGAGGAAACTGCGACGCGAAGTATTAAGGCTGTTAGTCTTCATGATTCTCTCCTGAAAAATGCGTTAGCTCACCCCATTCCTTGTAATACCCGACCAAACATAACCTTCTTTTGCCCTCCTCTTTCACCGTGTTGCAGCCAGATACTCGCTCAGTGTCCCGACGTTGGCGATGAAGGTTTGGCAATTGATAACCCGCCGTGCGGGGCCGTCCTTGTCATCGTTTATCAATCGGCCGGGCTCGACCCAGCGGCCCTGTTCGTCCAGGCTTTCGATGATCGACCTGATGCGGGCCGCCAGAGCCTGGCTCATGCGCGGCCGTGAAGTTTTCTCCGGCTGTTTGAGCTTGGCCGGATCAGTGGCAAGGAGACGCTCGTACTCATTGGCGATGCTATCAAGTCCATAGGAGGTCTTGAAGGCGTAGTGCGTGGGCGTGTCGGCATCGCTGTAGGTAAGCTTGTAGTCGTCTCTCGTGAAGTAAAGCGGCCGGTTGGTCTTCAGTTCGTAGAACCGAGCCAGGCGGCCGTCGGGCAGCCGCGAGCTGCGCAGGTATTCCATGGCTCGGGGTATCGGCTCGATATATTTCTTCTTGCCGGTCGCGCGGTAAAGCACCATTAATATCCGCATCACTCCCTGTGACTCACCCCCGGTTACGGCGGGCGGCTCGAACTTTCGAGCCCAAACCGGGTGCATGTCCGCATCGTACTGCTGCGCCCATGCGGGCTGGGGCTCGGGCATCTGGGCAAGCAGGATGAAATCGCCCGCCTTCTCCGCCGCAGCCTGGTATCTCGCATCGCCGTAGGTCTCGAACGCTTCCAGCATGGTCGTGATCGTATCGGCAATAGTATTGTCATTGAACGTATAGAAACTTCTGTAGTCCCGGTTAGGATAGGTCCACGACCACGAGTCAGGATAGCCGGCTTTCTTGACCGGAAATTTCGCCGGATCAGGAGGAGCACTGAACCGCTGGGGCCAGGCGCCGTTGGGGTATTGGACTTTCAGAAGAGTGGAAAGGGCAAACTGTGTTGCTTCATGGATCTTCTCATCCTTAAAATCCAGCGCCCGATCGACCCGCATCAGCAGGCGTATGGCTGACTGCGTGTTGTCATCATCCAGCGTGCTGACATTGCGGGCTCCTTCCCTTGAAGGGTCAATCCGATAGGCATATCGCTGTCGCCGCTGCGGTTCGAACTCAATACGGTAATCCCAGCCGCCGGACCGCAGTTGACCTCGAACAAGGGCGCGGGCGGCATCTCCGGCGACGCTGAGATAGTACGGATCGCCGGTCGCCTCGTAGGCGGTCAGAAAAACCATACCGACCGAAGGCGTGCCCGGAGGCTGGACCCAGACCGTGGTATCGGTCGCCTCGCCCTCCCCTTCACGGGCAGTCAGGTCCTCGCTATAGCGCCACAGGTAGCCGCCCTCTGTCGAAACATCGGTACGAAAGTAATCCGTGGCTCGGCGCAGCGTTTCGGCGGCCTTGTCTTTCAGTACTGCCTCGCCTGCGGTCGCCGCTTTGGGCAGCAGGCTTATGCCAATTACACTCAATGTGAGAAGTATGCGATAGATCATAGTGGTCGGCCCTATCCTGAATCAACGCCCAACTATCTCAGCAGTTGCCTTGAGAACCTGTCCGTTAGAAATGCGGGTTAACAATGACAAGTTTCAAGAAATCGTACCAACACGCCCGGCAGGATTCGAACCTGCGACCTACGGATTAGAAATCCGTTGCTCTATCCAACTGAGCTACGGGCGCTTCATACCCTAAGTGCTTTCACTATAACAACTTTCCTAAAACGCTGTCAACGCTTTTTAACGGTCACAAGGCTACTGCAACACTTTTGCAACAGATTATACCCCTACCCATTGTCAAGACAGAAAACTGGAGTTTCTAAGGTAGACTCATCACCGTGTATTACAGCAGTTGGAACGGAGGGAGCCCGAAGGGCGACCGGAGTGCCAACTGCTACGCCGTACATTTCGGCGGGGGTATTGTAACCCAACGCTTCATGCAATCTATCGTTATTATAAAGCTCAAAATATCGGCCAAGGTAATACCTGGCCTCAGCTACCGTCTGATAGTCCCGCAGATAAACCTCCTCAACTTTTACTGTTCGCCATAAACGCTCCGAAAAAATATTATCAAATACACGACCTTTGCCGTCCATGCTGATTTGAACACCAGCATCCAGCAATATTTTTGTAAATTCTATCGAGGTAAACTGGCTGCCCTGGTCCGTATTGAAAACCTGCGGTCTGCCAAAGCTAAGAGCCTGTTTCAAAGCATCAACACAAAAATCCGGTTCCAGTGTAACCGATACTTCCCAGGATAGAACGTAACGGCTGAACCAGTCAATTATCGCTGTTAGATAAACCCAGCCGCGGTACATACGAATATATGTTATATCCGAAGACCAGACTTGATCGGCTTGTTCAATCTGTACATCTTTAAGCAGGTACGGATATATCCTGTGTTGCTTGTCCGCTATGCTCAAAGAGCGTTTTCGTCGCGGATAAACGGCTTCTAAGCCCATTTGACGCATCAGCCGGCGAACTCTCTTATGATTGACGGAATGACCTTGACGAGACAGCCATGCGGTCATCTTGTTAATTCCGTAAAATGGTGTCTCGATATATTGTTCGTCTATCAATTTCATTAACTGCTCGTTATACGATGTTCCACCACAAGGTTTATAATATAAACTGCTCCGATTCAGTCCCAATAATTCACACTGCCGATAAATCGATATCCTTGTGTGGCCCGGCTCAATCGATTTCCGCTTTTGCTCAAGTGTCAAATCCGGATTTTTTTTTAAGCCAGTCGAGCTCAACTTTCAACTGGCCTATCTGCTGATATAATTGTGACGTCAATGCCTCTTGATCCTGCTGTTCATTTTGCCGTCGGCAGGAAAATATATCCGGCAGCGATTCAAGCAATTGCTTTTTCCACTTGGCAATCTGGCTCGGATGGACCTCGTACTGACTGGCCAGCTCAGATATCGTCTTGTCGCCTTTTGCAGCGGCTAAGGCTACTTTTGCCTTGAATGCCGAACTGTGATTACGTCTTTTGTTTTTCATAAATCTGTCTCCTGAATACGTTATCGTCTCAGGCGACAAATCTACCTTAACTATGCGCCCAGTTTTTGGGGAGTATTATACTCTTAGGCAGTTGTCTTGCGTGCAGGATTTAGAAATGGAGACGAAGGGAATCGAACCCTCATTTCCGCGATGCGACCGCGGCGTGCTCCCGTTACACTACGTCCCCAGGATCACATTTTGCCTTGCTATTGTACTAAAAGAGCATTAGGAATTCAAAGTGTTTTAATCCATGATTGCCGGGAAAAGTCAGAACTTCCACTTCTCGTAGCAGACTATTCTTTCAATCGGCTCGCGAACAGGCTCGTGCCAGCCATCTGCCGGATAGCCGATTGCCATCAGCTCTATTATCTGTATATCGTCAGGAATGCCTAAAACCGCCGCAACTTTTTCCGGATCGAAGGAGCCGATCCAGCACGTGCCTAATCCTAAGTCCGTTGACTGCAAGCAGATATGCTCTAATGCTATGGCCACGTCGATAGGGCTGATTGCCTGGCCGCATCGCATCACGTAATCGCTGTTGCTGCAGGCGGCGATAATGGCCCCGGCTTTCTTGAATACTTCCGGCCTGTTGGTTAGTGCGGCGACCTGAGTCCTGAGCTTGCGTTGTGTTACGACCACAAAACGCCAGTCCTGCATGTTCCTTGCCGACGGCGCCAGCCGGGCCGCCTCCATAATGATGTCGAGCTTCTTCTTCTCGATTTTCTTATCATGGTATGCCCGGCAAGAGTACCTCTTGCTGATAACTTCAAGTACCGTCATAAGTTCACACAAAGTCCTTTTCCCGTTGATTCGTCCCGATTAATACTCTGCACGCCCCACAAGATGATCTCTCATGGCCGGTCTCGCAACCGCAGAAGATGGCCAACGATTTCCGGCGCCTCTTTGAACTGGCATAGCGGCTGCAACTGCTCGAGAATATACGTCCAGTTGAGCTTGCCCTGTTGCCTAACCAGAACCGTTTCGATATCGGCCCAGTCTCTGGGGCGGTCCGCGAATGACTTAAAGACAACCAGGTCTTCAGCCGAGCACGTGAGCAGCGAAAGCCCCGGCAAAAACTCGTACCGAGTGGCCCGGGATACAGCCAGCTCTTCAAAGGCAATGCCGCCCAAGGCGATGTCAATAGGAATACCGTCATCAGAGGCCAGCAGCAAAACTCGATGTTCAAGGGCAAAATCCCTCGCATCAGGCAGGCGTCCCCTGTAGAGCGATAGCAGCTCATCGACGTAGCGAGTTTCCTCTCCGGCGTCCGCTATAATCGTAACGTCGACGTCATTAGTCAGTCGTGGTTGTCCCCATCGCTGCAGCGCGATCCCTCCGATGAAACAGTATCGCCAGCCGCGTGCGGCCAACGTCTTATCCAGTCCGGCAGCCATGTGAAAAAGGGACTTCATGGGCGCCACCGCGAGAAGAGACGTTGCTGCTCCACCAGACCGGATGTTGGCGCCGCCGGATAATGAAGCCGGGCGGATTCGAAGGCGTCCGACAGTTGCTCAATCGCCGCCGCGGTATCACTGCGGCGTATGGCTTCAATCCTCAAGCGTTCCAGCACATCCGCCGCACTGTGCCAGCCAGGCAATTCTCCGCCGGTGCACTTATTCTTAGCCTTGCTCATATTCGCATTCTACACGGAATTAAGCCTTCTCTGCAAGCTTAATATCGTCTCAAGACAAGGGGCAAAATCAGCACGGTCCGCTGATCAACCTGTGCAGTATCAACGCTTGTCCATGAAAAAGGTCAAAGTTTGCCGACTCTCGTTATAAGGTGCGCTGGTGGTCTTTCCATTGAGCACAGTCTTTTCCGGTTTTGTGATCGTTCTCAGAGACGCTCGCAGAATGGGCTGACCCTGCAATGCGACCTTCATGTCAGACTTGCCCGGCGTAAATGCTGCGTACACCTTGGAGAGCGAGTCGAGCACCACCTTGCCGTCTCTTCGCAGGTAACTGCCGCAGGCAACGAAGTAGCGCACCGCCGCGTCGGGGTCGTTTTCATCGGCGTCGGTCGGCCGGGTGATTGCGAACAGATACGCATCCGTATCCCATCCGGCAATTACCTTATTGCTGTTTCTGTGCATCCGCCTTCCGTCGGCGCGCAGATTCAGATATACATCGGTAACCATCCCTCCATCTGAGATTCGCACGCCGATGGCTTCGTCGCCCGTCAGCCGTTCCAGTTGTGGCAGACTGGCTTCGCCCCCTGGGGGTACAGGCATGACGGCGGTTACGAACTTCATCTCCCGGGCTGGCTCCTGCGGCGAGAGTGCCAGATAAGTCACTTCCGTATCGGGATCGTGGTCCTTCAGGCCTTTCTTCTCGGTTATCTGCATATCTTGCGGAAACAGCGGACGCACGACTGCCCTGGCCCCGTTATTGGATATAGTCAAATCGGAACCTTGCTTTTCCACAGAGTCTGCGTAATGCAGAAGCCATTCGAGTTTTCCCTCCTCGTGCGTGCGGATATCGTCGAATATCAATATGACGCCGTCAATCCACAGGAAATGGCGGTAATTGCGTGAGAACTTCCATGATGTAGGACCGGTTGCATCGGCCATGACATATTTCAAACCGGGGATATCCAAAAGCCGGTGCACCTGCCCCGGGGTCTTCACGCCGCGGTCTGGGCCCCCACAGTCTTCGGGATTCTGTGCCTGGCCGTTAAAGAGGACTACATTGTGGGCCTTACTCTGGCGGTAATACGAGGAGTACTCGCGCCTGCTGTAGGAGCAGTTCCCCGAATCTATGATCAAGGGCTGACCCCCGTGGAACAGAATGAAAGAGCCTGCATCGGGATGCGCGTGGTTCCAGGCAAATCCTGATTTCACTGCCATCATGGTTGCATCGTCCTGCCACGACGACCTCATTATCACCCAGCCGATATCGGAATAGATTACTGATGTGGGCAGGTTCTCGGGGGCGGAAGCCTTTTCATTGGCCGGGTAATAGACCAGAGAAATCGGGTCGTCGAGCCCGGGATCGGTTCGATTGATATACCACCGATACTCGTCGGCTTCATAGCCGTTCGCAAGAAGCAGGCGCAGAGTCCTTGCTCCGCCGGCCGTCAGACTTCCGTCTCCGAAATTAACTGAAAGCAAAGACTCTGACCTTGGATAACAGGTGTGAACGAAGAAGTCGCCCGCCTTATCCAGAAGCGGAATGTCGGACGGTTTCGAGTCGGGATACGCGTTTAAATAAGCCAGTCGAAACAGCAGATACTCCGACAGGGCGTAGTTCGCATAGTTAACGCTTTCGTAGAACGCTCCCTTTGAGTCGAAATTGGCGGTTTTGTTCTGGAGAACATTCCCGGCGTAATAGAACCATTCCGCGAACGAATCCGAAACCTGCCGGACCCATTCCTCGGCTTGCGGCTCGTCGCCGAGAAGCGAAAGAGCTGCCAGTCCGGCCATGGATACGCAAACGCTCCACCAGTTGTGCCCCATCGAATCGAGTGCATGAATGCGCTCATTCGGAAGTATCCAGTCGTTCAGCGTGGGCAGGATGCCCAGTCTTATCATAGACTCAGCGATGGTCTTGCGGTCGCTCTCCGATAGGAAATCATATATGCAATCGTATCCAACCGCGTAGCCGTAGCAGAACCTGGCGGTGTTCAACTCCGAGTGCCACGGCGGATCTCTTTTGGCATCGCCAGCCCAGCGTTTGAGTTGCCCGTAGTGCAACAGAGCCTCCCTGAGCTTTTCGGCGTAACGCTGCTCGCCGGTCATCCTGTAAGCTAAACCCAGCACCGAGCCCATTGTTCCGACCTGACTGCTCGGTCGGCCGTAGTTGCCGTGCTGTCCTGTTCCACCTTCAGCGTACTCTTTCGAAACCAGTTTCTCGTCCAGCATACGGTCGGCTCGCTCTCTCACCTTAAGCCAGGCTTCCCGGAAGGTATTCTCTTGCTCAACGCGTGCGCGAAACAGGTCCATCCTCTCCGGAGTGAAGAACAGCCGTGGGTGTGAAGTCGTGAAACTTGAACCTGATGCCGTACTGTTGCTTATAGCCAGAAAGACAACAGCGAGAAATGCCGCGCCAAGAGTAAGACTCTCTGGTGCTATATGTGTTCTGTTTTTGGATATTCGGTATTTCATCGTTGCTTCCTCTGCACCTGGGGTGTTCAGGGGTTTAGGCTTCTCTCGAAACGAAGGTGACTTCCCGGCA
>JBDREF010000427.1:0-7685 GCA_043820045.1 Planctomycetota bacterium
ATAACCTTGCCATTGCATTCTATAGATGACATTTCGTTCGTCCATGGTAAGATGGTTGTACGACATCGCGAGCACTCCGTAGTCTGAAGTCTTTGTACAACTCCAAGCTACCGGATTTGACTCGCGATGTCTGCTCTATACTCGTGTTGCACTTACCATGTTAATTCGCCGAACATAGATGTGATTGCTCAACCCAGCAGCAAAGCGTGTTGGGCGACGGTATTCACGATGATGTACGGATGGAAGACAGGGACCTGTCTGACCATCGAAACGGCCCTGAGCGAAGTGGGACCAAAATGGGTCGAGATGTTCAAAGGCAATAAAGGGCTTATGCCCGATGATAAGAAGGATTTTGTCGCTGCGGCCGGGCTCGTTGCCGAACCACCAATGAGCCTGAGCGTCATCGGTTGGGAGAAGATGCTGCGCGATTACGGCCCGATCTGGGTCACGACCGACGAAGCTCCAGGCAAGCCGTGGGCTATCCATGCCAGGATCATCGTTGCCATCCGTGGTGATGGAACGCCCGCGGGAACCAAGTTCAAAATAATCGACCCGGCAGGAGGCAAAGAATACACCGAAACCATCGAGACGTTCGTGCCAAAATACGAAGAGGAAGTCCGTAAGACCGGCTATATGCGAATGCAAATCCTGCATTGGCCCAAAGACGCTCGATACGGAGATGCCAAGGCAATGGCCGCCTCCCGGTACTTGCGCATGCCGTTAGCCATGGAAGTGCCTTCCAACCCCGGCAACTATCGCCAGCTCACTTCGGGCACGTGGAACAGTAACACGACTCTGAACGTCCAGGGCGGTCAGGGCATGTGGTTCAAAGTAACAAATGTGAATGTCCTTGGCACAACGATTCGTATAAGTGATAACCTCGGCCAGTCCAAGGGCTCGGTCATCCTGCCGCAGACTACTGTGAACTTCCTGTTCACCTGTTTCGGGAACGAGCCCATGTCCTGGCGTTTTGACATTCGCTCGGAGAGCGACGCCTTTATGGTAACGTGGGAACTCTGGAGTACGTGGGCCCCTGGTATGCCTCATAATCCCCCCAGCCTCAAAGGGGAAGACCAGAAAGCCAAGTGACTAAGCTTTTCTCAAGAGGCCTGGTGGCAGAGGACAGACCTTCTATCTTCTCCGTAAGGAGTTGCGGGGAATGTCTTCCAGCACGGATTTCACCAGTCCTTACAAGAATATGATTGCAAACCTTCTTACCGGTCTTATCATGAGTTCCTGCAAATAGAACAGCCCCGGGTCTTTTGTGAGGATAAGTGTTATGATTCGACAATATCTCTATGTAAGCATTGTGGTTCTGCTTTTTTCTTCGCCCCTGTGGGGTGCTACCGATCTTTTTGTCAGCACCGACGGGAGCGATATAAATCCAGGGACGCAGGTACAGCCGTTCGCAACACTGCTGCGTGCAAGAGACGCCGTCCGGGAGCTGAAGAAACGCAATGCTCTGGGCGAAGGAAGAGTAACCGTATGGGTGAAGGGCGGCAGCTACTACTTGAGCGAACCATTGACGCTGTCAAGCGAGGACTCCGGCACTGAGAATACACCCATTGTTTATCGTGGGTGTGTCGGAGAGCAGGTTCGCATAGTTGGCGGCCGCCAGATAGACGGATTTCAGGCCGTGACGGATCCGGAGATACTCAGGCGGCTCGACGTTTCTGTCCGGGGGAAAGTAGTCTGTGCTGACATAAAAGCGCAGGGCATCTCCGACTATGGGCAGGTCGCCGCACTGTCGAACCGCCTGGAGCTGTTCTTTAACGACGAACCCATGCAGCTTGCCCGCTGGCCGAACGAAGATTTCTTGCAAATTGTCGATGTAGTGGGAGAGACCGCCTTCACCACTCACGGCGTAAAGGGGACACGCGAAGGGAAATTCACGTACTCCTCGGACCGCCCCCAGCGTTGGACAGATGAACAGGAGATATGGCTTCATGGGTACTGGTTCTGGGACTGGGCAGATTCTTTCGAGCGGGTCTCGTCAATCGATACCGACAAACGGGTGATTGAGACAGCGCCTCCCTATCATGGCTACGGGTACCGCAAGGGACAGCGCTATTACGTGCTCAACGTGCTTGCCGAGCTGGACCGCCCCGGCGAATGGTATCTTGACCGACAGAAAGGCGTCCTCTATTTCCTGCCCCCGTCGCCCGTGAGCGATGGCAGGGCGGTGCTCTCGATGCTTCGTCATTTGTTCGTGCTCGATGGCTGCTCATGGGTGACTATCCGCGATTTGGTGCTGGAGGCGACCCGATCTAACGCAGTGACAATTTCCGGCGGTAAGGCCAATACGGTTGCCGGCTGCACCATCCGAAACACAGGAAGCTGGGCGGTGAGCATCTCGGGCGGCAGCAGCAATTCCGTCCTGGGCTGTGATATCTACCGGACCGCGGAAGGCGGCGTGTCTTTGACTGGGGGCGACCGCAAAACCCTGACACCTGCAGGGCACATCGCCCGGAATAATCACATTCATCACTTCGGGCGCATATACAGGACCTACCGGCCCGCGGTCTCCGTGAACGGCGTCGGCAACCGCGTCGCGCACAATCTGATTCACGATGGACCCCACAATGCAATCCAGCTTGGCGGTAATGATCACACTATCGAGTTCAACGAGATACATCACGTGTGCTTTGAGACAGGTGACGTCGGGGCCTTCTATATGGGGCGTGACTGGACGGAGAGAGGGACGATAATTCGCCACAATTATTTCCACGATATCAAGGGACCGGGGCTCCACGGCGCTATGGCCGTGTATTTGGATGATGCGGCCAGCGGCATATCAATCGTCGGGAACGTATTCCACCGCGCCGGCCGGGCGGCGTTCATCGGTGGAGGCCGGGACAATCTCGTCGAGAATAATATTTTCGTTGATTGCCCGGCTTCGGTTCACGTCGATGCCCGGGGGGACGGCTGGATGAAATATCACGTCGAGGCCGGCGGCACACTGCCGGATCGCCTCAAAACGATGCCTTACAAGCAGCCGCCGTGGAGCGAGAAATACCCGACCCTGGTGAACATCCTCGATGATTCGCCGGGGCTGCCGAAAGGCAACATTGTCCGGCGAAATATCTCCTTCGGCGGCAAGTGGCTGGATGTCGAGAAAAAAGCAATGCCGCTTATCAAGTTCGAGGCCAATCTTGTGGATACGGATCCGCATTTTGTTGACATCGAGCGGCAGAACTTTCGGCTGCGTCCCGATTCGCCCGCTCTTTCATTAGGATTCCAGCAAATCCCGGTCGAGAAAATCGGCCTGTATCGCGATGAATATCGTACTGACGGAGCAGGCATAGACGATTAGTAGGCCCCTTGGCGGCCGCGTCATTTCAGTCTTCGCCGTAGTTGGTCGAGCAGTTGGGTGCTCAATCTGGAACGGGCCAATTCACCGTCGCCGCTCAGCCGGAATGCCTGGCTTTCCAGGCGGCCGTCAGGCAGTTTGAACGAAACATCGACATAGCCGTTGCCGTTTTCGTCGTTGCGGCTGTCGCCGACCGCAACGGCGCATTGGCTCTGCGTCGCCTGGGCCGCGGCGATGGCCAGTTGCTCTACTTTTCGCTCCGGTCCCGGCGCGCCGGGATACGTCCAGAGATCGAGCCTAATTCGCAGCAGGTTGCGCAGCTTCTCCGCGGTTGGAGCCACATACGCCCCGGCCAATACCCGACTGCTGCCGTCGGCGCTGCTCAGCGTTGCAGCGAGACTGCCGCCGCTGCCAATTTCCGCCAGCGCCAGCGTCACACCGCGCGCTTCCAGTAATCCCACGACGTGTTCCTCCAGCGATGTGTTGTCGTCGGCATATATGTATTCGCCAAGATATTTCATAATCTGCTGTTTCAATTCCTCCAGACGTGCCCGCTCCTGCGGTGTGTTGTCGGCTTCCGAGAAGGTGAAATCCACCCGGCCGCCCTCGAATTGCGACGAGACCATAATTTCCGGCGCCAGTGCTACGTGTTCTTTAATCATCTGGTCAATCTGTGACTGGCCCAGGCCGACGAATCGCAGTCTCAGCGAGCACCCGGGCGACCGTGTGCCGAACCGCCGGCTAAGATACGGCACCAACTCCTCGCGGACCATGGGCTGCAATTCGCGCGGCGGCCCAGGCAGCGCGACGATTACGGCATCGTCCTCCCGTAAGGGACGCCTTTCGGCGGATTCGAAAACGAGTCCGACGGCAGTGCCGTTACTGTTCTTCAGATACGTGCCGCTCGTCGGAACCTGCGTCTGCTTTCGCAGATTGGCGAGAAGCTCGGAAGGTGATACGCGGAACCGCTGTGCCATTGCCTGCAGTACGTCGGGACGTTCCTTGAGGGCTATCCCGGTGAAATCCGACAGTGTCTCGCGAGTGATATCGTTGGCAGTCGGGCCGAGGCCTCCGGTGACGATTACCAGCGGCGCCTTGTCCGTCGCGTAACGCAGCGCCGCCTTCATGTCGGCCGGCTTGTCATCGACGCACATCGAGCCGATGCAGTGCAGCCCCAGCGGGTGCAGGGTCTTAGTCAGGAAATAGGTGTGTCCGTCCGGGTAAGCACCCGACAGCAGTTCGCCGCCGGTGATTATGATCATGTATCGAGTGGGCTCCCCGGCTCGCCGGGGTTTGGCTATTACCGCAGAGTCCGCAGAGGACGCTCGACAGACGACAGCGGCCAGAAGGCAGAAGCCGATGGATGAAAGGATGATGGACGATGGATGAGGGGTCCCCAACGCATAATTCCGTGCTGTGGGGCCCCGACACGTCCCTCGTCTCTCGTCCATCGTCCATAGTTCTCTTGCCTCTGACGCTACGGTTATGCGCTTCGTTTGTTGTTCCATTGGACTTTGGCTCCTGCAATTGGTTTCTCGAGTCCCGGCGCGACCTTGGGCCCAGGGCCGGGATTGCGGCCGACGGCAAATCAGTACTCGTATGGTTTTTGGCCGTGTTTTATTCGGCTCTCGGTTTGCATCTGACGCAGGGTATCGGTCAGGACCTCCGCCAGCTTCTCATCACCCATATCCTTCGCCTTCTCGGCCGGTATTGCCTTACCGTAGTAGACCCAGATCGGCCCGCGCGAAAAAAGTTTCTTGTGTCTCGGCCAGCAGTCGAAGGCGCCGTCAATCACTACCGGTACGACCGCCGCCCCGCCTCGCCTGCACAGAAGGCCGAAACCCGGCTTGAACGGGGTAATCTTCCCGTCGGTTGAGCGGGTGCCTTCCGGGAAAAGACAGACCCCGCCGCCGGCCTTGAGTTTGCTGATGACCTTTCTCATTGCGGATATATCCGCTTCGCCCAGCTTGACCGGTATTGTACCGACCGAAGAAATCATCCTTCCGAATAACCAGTGCGTAAAGAGCGACTCGCGGGCGAGAAAACTCACGCGTCTCTTGATATGTCCGCCGCAAAGCATGGGGTCGAGGTAGCTCTGGTGGTTGCTGATCAGTACGAAGGGTCCATTCTTGGGGATATTCTCTCTGCCGTAGGTGCGCACGCGAAAGAACAGCATGCAGAAAACTCTGCACATCCAGCGCGCCAGCCAGAACCATTTTGCTTTCAGTTCTTCTCTGAGCATTTGTCTCTTACGAGATTAAGGAGTTCGTCCACGACCTGTTCTATACTCAAATTTGTAGTGTCAACGACAATGGCGTCTTCGGCCGGCTTCAACGGCCCGACCGTTCTGCTCCGGTCGCTATTGTCTCTTTCTTCGATGTCCCGCTGTGTTTGTTCAAGGCTCCGATCGTCGCCTTTGGCCTCCAGCTCAGCCTGCCTTCTTCTTGCCCTTTCGGCGGAATCGGCCGTAAGATAGAATTTTATATCGGCGTCGCCGAATGCGACCGTGCCCTGGTCTCTGCCTTCGGTGACGATGTTCTGATGGTCCGCTGCGAACTGCCTCTGCATTCGCACCAGTTTCTCTCGCACCTTGGGTACCGAGGCGATATATCTGGCGTTGGCGGTCACCCTGGGGCTGCGTATCTGCTCGGTGACGTTGGTATCGTCGATAGAGACCGTCATTTTGCCGGCCTTTACCGAGAATTGGAAATCATGTGTCTCTGCGATCTCGAGCAGTTGAGCCCCGTCGCTCAAATCGATGCCGGCCTGCATCGAGGCCAGTGTAACAGCCCGATACATCGCGCCGGTATCGAGAAAGCTCGCATTCAGCTTCTCAGCCAGGAGCCTGGCCACGGTGCTCTTGCCGCTGGCCGCGGGGCCGTCAATCGTAACAATCAAGTCCGCCACCTCAGATTTGATAGTTCATTGCACAAAGATTGCTCGCGGCCTGTCGGCTACGAACTAATGCTTGACCACTTTGACCACAACCATACTTGTATCGTCGAACTGCCTTGCAAGTCCTACGAATCGCCTTCTGTACCCGAGAATGCTCTTTATCATCTGCTCGGCCGAATCTGCGGCAAATTGCCTTCCCGTTCTCAGGAGATTTTCTCTGCCCCACAATTCGTAATCAAAATTGATCGCATCGACCAACCCGTCCGTGTAGAACAAAAGACAATCGTCGTCTTTCAGTCCGACCGTTTCAATCTCATATTCGGCATGGGGATCCACCCCGAGTACGAGCCCGCCCTTTTCCAGGTCCGTGGTTTTCCCGTCCCTTATCAGCACCGTCGGCTCATGCCCGCAATTGCAGTAGGTTATGGTCCTTTCCCTGGAATCTATCACTGCATAGAAGAGCGTGATAAATTCGCCGCTGGTACACTCGCCGCACACCATTTCGTTGAGCTTGATTATCATCCCGCGGATGGTCTTGTCGGCGGTCTCAATGTTTGCGTACGCACGTACCGCGCTTCTGAAACAGCTCATCATAAGTGCCGCAGGCATCCCCTTGCCCATCACATCGGCAATCGCCACGACGATCCGGTTCTCGCCTGTTTGCAGGAAGTCGTAAAAGTCGCCGCCGACGTCGAAGCAGGGAATGTACGTAGCTGCTATTTCCAGCCCCGGTATCTGGGGGGCCTTTTCCGGGATCATCTTCCTCTGAATAAGGCCTGCCAGCCTCATCTGCTCGGCCATACGTTCGCCTTCGAGGGCCTCTCGATAGAGCCTGGCGTTCGTTATCGCCACCGCACACTGCGAGGCGACAGCCCGGGCAAGATTAATATTTTCTTCGTTGAAGCGCTTGGGCTCCGGGCTGTAAAGCCGGAGCACGCCGATGGCATTGCCCTTGAATCGCATCGCGACGGTAAGCTGGCTGACGAGCCCTTCCTTTATTGTCGCTTCCTTGTACTTGACCCTGCCGTCAACTCGCATATCGTCCAGTACGACGGCCTCCCCTGCGAAGGCCGCCTTTATCACGGGGTCGCTCTTGGAAACCACACCTTTGTTGCGGTATTCTTCACTGAGTCCGTAGGTGCTTCGCATTTTCAAATCGCCGGCATCTTCGTCCAGCAGCCTGATCGAGCAGGCCTTTACCCCGACGATTCTCACCGCCGCCTCGGCAAGCTTGTCCAGCACCTCCTGAAGCGACAACTCTCCCGCCGCCAGCGTGGTAAGCTGGTAAATCTGCTCGTCTCTTTCTATTTGTCTATCTGTTTTTTTTGTCATAATCAGTCATTTTTCCAGACCGAGGGATTATACTCGATTACTGCCGCGGGTGAAATTCAATTTATTGTACTACTGCCGGTTCCCGGAATTGTTCGCTTGCAGCAGCGGGACTCATTGATTAGTATATCACCGTTGCAGTTTGTTAACC
>JBDREF010000428.1:0-7178 GCA_043820045.1 Planctomycetota bacterium
CGAGATTGCCCGCTGCCTGGGCCGCCATCGAAGCACCATTGGCCGTGAATGCACACGTTTACGGCCGAGAGTCAATCGCAAATGGTGCCTGAACGAAGCGGGCCAGTACAGTAATGCTCCATACAATCAGGGATATTAGGGCCCGCCGCCGTTTTTCTCCCGGATGTCACGGCGGACCACCCGGATGCCCGCCTGATAGGGCTTCTGTCGGGCGTGCTCCGGTATCCAGACTTTGCTCTTGCGCCAGGTTTCGACGTGGCCGTCATAGAAGGCGAGATTGGCGGCCTCATTGTGGCGGAAGCCGGCCCGCTTGATTCCGGTCCGTATGCGGTCGTTGGACATGAACAGTTTCCAGGCCAGACCCGTTCGAGCGTTCTCGATCATCAGCAGCATGGAGCCGTGGGCGATGCCGATGACTCTGTCTGAAACCCAGTTTCGGTCAATGTTGAATGAGTCTGGCAGGCCGTATCCTCCTTGTTCCGGGTCCCGCCAGATTGGACGGCCGACGATTTCAAGATACCGCATGTGTCGCAGTGCGGCCATCGCGTCTTCCCTGAGAAAGGGCAGTGCCATGGCTGCTCCATACGGCGCCAGAGTACCGTCGGCAGGCTCGTCGCCCTTGGCCCCTCGCGGCTGATGGCCCGGCACGATGTACCGGTTGTTTGGCCCTCCGCATGCGGTGATGCCCCAGCGGTCGGGGCCGTAGCTTTTGAAGCGGGTCGCATTGTCTCGGCACCAGTCACGGTTGGCCGCGGCCGCTCGACGTGTGTTCTCGAACCAATCGACGCCTTGAGCGTCTTTTCCCATCCGGCGAAAGTCGTAGTAGCAATGGGCGAACGTATAGGTAAAGAATGTGCCGGGCCAGGTGTAGATGAACTCCTCGCCATCGCGGTAGCGCCCTTTGGGGCGATTCCACTTGTCCATGCAGTCTGCCGGCAGGCGGTACTGCTCGTTCGGGGACGCCAGACCTAACAGGCAGATTAACAACGTCTCGTCAGTGTACCAGTTCCATGTTGGCTTCTTGAAATGTCCTGGGCCGTTCATCCGGCCGGGTTCTTCCGGCTGCCAGGCCATATAGACCTGGCCATTTTCGGGATTAAGATACCATCGCCAGTTGACACGGGCGAATAGATCCTCGGCAAGTTTTTCGCATTCACCCGAGAAATATTGACCGGCAGTTATCACTCCGGCCATGAGCAGGGCCGTGTCGATGGTCGATGTCGCGCTCTCGTAGCCAAGTTCGGTGGCTTCCCCTGTGTGCAGATCGACAAAGTGACAGAATACGCCTTGTCGATGCGCCGAGGAGCGGGTCAGGGTCCGAAGCGAGCGAAGGGCCCTGGCTTCGGCCTCTGTGCGGTCAATCCAGCCTCGCTCAGCGCCCACAGGCAGCGCCGCCAGGCCAAAGCCGACAGAGGCCACACTGCTGTATTCGACGCCGGTTTTGTCCCGCACGAGCCCCGACTCAGTATCAGCTTCGCGGATGAAGTACAGAAAAGCGGCTCGCGAGATTTCCTCCAGCAAGGCCTCATCCGAGACGCCGGAGCCGGGGCCATCCCGACCGAGAGAGCACGGCGGAACAAGGAGAGTCAGGCATGGAATCATCATGGAAACGATATTTAGATGTTTGGTTAAAATAACTCTCACGGTCGAATCACAGCTACATAAATAACACGTACATCAAGTTTTATCGCAGTCTGTAGGGTGTGCAGCATGTCTGTTGCTGCACACGCGGAATCTGCATTATTGAATACGATTAGCGAAGATATGGCAAGTACAGAATGTTGTCAACGGCGAGCGGATCGCGTATTATATCGTATGTCGATATACGATCGGCGACATACGACCAACGACTTTTTTGGAAGTGAGAATCATGATGAATGAAAAGTTGAACAGGCGGAATTTTATCAGAGCGGCTGGTGTTTTTTCGATTGGCATGATGGCGGCAGGGCAGGCTCTGGCCCGGTCTGAGGACAAGCCGAACATACTATGGGTAACGAGCGAAGATAATGGCCCGGCCTTGGGTTGTTACGGCGATACGTTTGCCGATACGCCCAATATCGACAGCATCGCCGCTCAGGGGATGATATACGAGCGCGCGTGGTCCAACGCGCCGGTATGTGCGCCGGCACGGACTACGATTATAAGCGGGGTATATCCGCCCTCCTTGGGCGCCCAGCACATGCGCAGCCAGGTTGATATGCCGTCATTTATGAAGATGTATCCCCAGTTCTTGCGAGAAGCCGGGTACTACTGCACGAACAACTCGAAGGAGGACTATAATCTCGCCAAGCCCGGGCAGGTGTGGGACAATTCGAGCAACAAGGGGCATTGGCGAAATCGAAAAGACGGCCAGCCTTTCTTCGCAATATTCAATTTTACGACGAGTCACGAGAGCCAGATTCGCAAACGGCCTCACAAGCAGGTTCACGACCCGGCCAAGGTGAGGGTGCCTGCCTACCATCCCGATACGCCGGAGGTACGGCAGGACTGGGCGCAGTATTACGACAAGATAACGGAGATGGATGCCCAGGTGGGAGGTGTTCTCAAGCAGCTCAGAGAGGACGGGCTCGAAGACAATACGATTATCTTCTACTATGGCGACCATGGCAGCGGTATGCCGCGGAGCAAACGCTGGCCCTACGATTCCGGGCTGCGCGTGCCGATGGTGGTCCATTTCCCGGAGAAGTGGAAACATCTGGCCCCACCGGAGTATAAGGTTGGGGGAATGTCAAAGCGGCTGGTTGGATTCGTGGACCTTGCGCCCACGCTGCTGAGCATCATCGGTATGGAGCCGCCGAAATGGATGCAGGGCAGGGCGTTCGCGGGCAAGCATGTCACCAAAGCGCCGGAGTATATGTTCGGGTTCAGGGGCAGGATGGACGAGCGGTACGACATGGTGCGGGCAGTGACGGACGGGCGATACGTATATTTGCGTCAATACATGCCTCACAAGATTTACGGCCAGTACATCGCGTACATGTTCCAGACACCGACGACGCAAAAGTGGAAGCAGCTTTACGATGAAGGCAAACTGAATGCCGCCCAAAGGCGATTCTGGGAGAGAAAGCCGCCTGAGGAGCTTTATGATTTGCAGACGGATCCGGATGAGGTGAAGAACCTTGCGGATTCGCCCGAACACAAAGAGGTGCTGCAAAGGCTGAGGAAAGTCCAGCAGCAATGGGTTCGGGATATCCGGGATTTGGGCTTCCTGCCGGAGGATGAGATACACAGCCGGGCGAAAGGGACCACGCCGTATGAAATGGGCCATGACGCGAAGAAGTACCCGATGGAGAAGATCATAAGTACGGCTGAGACGGCCTCTATGCTGAAGCCGAAGGCCGTGCCGAAGCTGGTCAAGGCCATGGCCGACAAGGATAGTGCCGTTCGATACTGGGGCGCGATGGGGATACTCATGCGGGAGCACGCCGGCGTCAAGGAAGCCAGGGACACGCTGGTCAGGGCGATGAAGGAAGATTCGTCGGGATCGGTGCGGGCGATTGCGGCGCATGCGCTGGGGCAGTACGGCAGCGATGCCGATGCGGCAGAGGCGCTGGAGATACTTGTCGAGCTTGCCTCGGCGGATAAGCACAGTGTGTTTGTGGCGATGCTGGCGGTGACCGCACTGGATGACATGGACGGGCGAGCAAAAAGTGCGAGAGAAAGAATCGCCGCTCTGCCGCGAAAGGCGAAGAATGCCCCACCGAGGACAGGCAACTATATTGGCGGCCTGATCGAGAAGACACTGGCTGACATTGAGTAGCAGTAAACCATTGGTGCGATTCATCGCACCCTACGTACTACGAATTGCCTGTTTATTTCGATGGGACAGTGGTTCAATTCCGGATCGGTAAGGGCCGAACAAGAAAAATATTGTCATCGGGACATGGAACGGTTATGGTGGTGACTTGAACGAACCCGAACCGTGACAATACCGGGGTTGCCGGCATATGCTGAGTGGAATTGACTACTTTGTTGTGATCGCATATCTGGTGGGGATTCTCCTGCTTGGGATCTATTTCAAGAGGTTCGTTCATTCCTCGCGTGATTTCTTCCTCGGCGGCAGGATGCTTCCGTTTTGGGCCATCGGCATGTCCATTGTGGTCTCGGATATCGGCGCGCAGGATTTTGTCGGAGTCTCGGGTCAGGCGTACCGCTATGGCATTTCCGTGGGCAATTTCGACTGGATCGGATCGGTGCCTGCGATGCTGCTTGCGGCTTTCATCTTTGTTCCCTATTTCTGGAAGGCCGGCCTCTACACGATTCCCGAGTACCTGGGAAGGCGATACAACGATGTGGTGCGCACGTTAGCTTCGATCACGTGGATTGTCTTCTTCGCCTTCAATCTCGGAGTGGTTTTCTGGGCCAGTGCTCTGCTTCTTGAGGCGCTTATGGGCTGGCCGCAGTGGTTTTCGATTATCCTGACCGCTGTTGTCGTCGGGTCCTACACGCTCATGGGCGGGCTGACCGCCGTGGTTATGACTGATGTGGTACAACTGATCGTTATGTTCGTCGGCGGTGCGGCTGTTATCGTGCTGGGTTTCATGCATGTGGGCGGCTGGAGCGGCCTGGTCGAGAAGGTCTCGGCCATGGGGCCGCAATACGACGGGTACTTCAGCTTGATCCAGCCGGTCGATACCAAAACTCCGTTTCCCTGGACTGGAATCCTGTTCGGCCTAACGTTTGTCATGGCAAATGCCTATATGATCGGCAACCAGGCCGTCGTACAGAGGTGCCTGGCCGCGAAGAATGAATGGCACGCGAAGGCCAGTATGATCTGGGGTGCGCTGCTGAAGATGTGCATTCCGATCCTCGTGTTGTTTCCCGGATTGATGGCACTGGTCGTCCATCCGCAGCTTGAGGACGGCGATACCGCGTTTCCCCGCCTGATTGCCACTCTGCTGCCGCCCGGCTTGGGGGGGCTGATGTTCGCGGCGTTGTTGGCCGGGCTGATGTCCAGCATCGACTCAATGGTCAATTCCACGGCCACGCTCTGGACAAAGGACTTGTACGAGAAATACATTGCTCCGAATGCCACCGACCGACACTATTTGATGGTCGGCAAGATCGCCACTGTCGTGCTGCTCTGCTTCGGTGTCATTACCTCGCCCGTGAGCAGGCAATTTCCCGGCATATACGTTGCCATCCAGACCTTCTTGTCGTTTTTCCAGGGGCCGATTTTTTCGATACTCCTTCTCGGCATTTTCTTCCCGCGTATGACGCAGTGGGGCGGCCTGGCCGGATTGGTCGGAGGGATCTTTGCCTCATTTATGATGCACGTTTTCAGCGATTCCCTGTTCACAATCCAGGATCCTTTCTTGTACGTGTCGTGGTGGTCCTTTGTTACGGGTCTGGTGTTGACCACTGTTGTCAGCGCGTTCACTCGCCCCCACACAAGAAAGCGCCTGGAAGGGCTGGTTTTCCGGTTGGACAAAGCAAAATGAAAGAGGCCTGAGGTGCAGTAAGATGCTCAATTTTGACTGGTTATCAGGGATTCCGATGGGAGCCGCGCGGTGGGTATTCCTGGTGCTGTTTATCTTGATTGGGGGGCTCGTATGGATGGCACCTGATTCATACGTCTTCGAAGGCGTGGAGAATCCGCGATGGTGGCACGACCTGAGATTGTGGGCGGTAGGCGTGCTGGCCACCATATTCGTGACATACTACATATTCTGAGAATCGACCGGAGAGACTATGAAGCAGATCGACGACCAAAAGGATCCCATGAGCCAAATCAATCGGGCCCTGGGTTTGTTTCTGCTCTGCTTTGGTGCGATCGTACTTTTTGCGATATTCTTTACCGAAACATTTGCCGGCAAAATGACGAATCTGGCCGCCGGTTTCATCTTTGTGGCAATCGGCCTGCTGATGATGTTCAAACGCAAGAGCAAATCCGGGGGCACGTAACAGTCGGGTAGGATGGGCTTTAGCCCATGCTGAGATTCCGCGTGTGCAGCAAAAGATGTGCTGCACACCCTACTACTACAGCTTTACGGTCTGTCCCGTTCGGGCCGATTCGTAAGCGGCGTCCAGAATCTCGATGACAACCTGCCCTGTCTGACCCCGGCGGCCGGCTCCTTGCGCGTCCGAACGCACTCGATGAAATGTTGCATTTGACGTGTGTACACCACCTGGTCGCAATGTTCCTGTCTCGGGGGCGCCTCAAAGGTGTGTTCTTCGAGCTTCTCGCCGGCCTTGAGTTTGTAGCCGGTGGGAAACAGACTGGCATAGCCTTTGGTTCCGAAAAGCTGCGTACTTGCCTCCGGCCCGTCGGCGTGGGGATGCCACCAGCCGCTCTCGACAATTGAGACGGTGCCCGTCTCCCAGGTAATAATCACAACACCTGTATCGTCCACGTCGTAGTTGCCGTAGTAAGTGCCGATCTTAGCGTACACTTCCATTGGCCGGAGATCGCCCAGAATATATCGTACCGTGTCTATGGCGTGAACGCCCATGTCCGCCAGGGCACCGCCGCCGGCCATGTCTTTCTGCGTGAACCAGCCGTCCGGACCCCAGTTCACGTGGATGCCGTACCCCTTGGTCTTGACAATATTGCCTATGCGCCCGGACCGAACAAGCTCGCGTATGTAGTTGACCTCGATGTCGAACCGCCACATGTGACCGACCATGACGATGCGTTGGCTTTTCTCGGCGGACTGGATCATCTGACGGCCTTCTGCTGTGTTGAGGGCCATCGGTTTTTCCACGAATACATCGTGGCCGTGCTCCATGAAATCGACGGCAAAAGGCGCATGGAGTCTGTTGGGTGTGCAGATTATGGCTGCGTCAATCTCCTCGCTGCCGAGCAGGCTTTCGATCTCGTCAGTGACTTTCTTGATGCCGTACTTCTCCGCAAACTCCTCGGCCACCTCACCATCCAGGCTGCACAATGCCCGAATCTCCACCCCCGGTTGCTCTAAAAGTCCGCGCGCATGATAGTGGGCTATATAACCTGACCCGATCAGGGCAATTCCGATAGTTTTCACGTGCTCGGTCATCCGTATCCAGGATTACTTCATCAATTCGTCGGTATGTTCGTACACCTTCTTGATTGCCTCAACGATCATGTCCATATCTCGCCTTGCGCCCATCAGTATGTTGAAATGGAAGCATACAGATTCTTCTTCATAGGCCTGCCGACAAACGGGCAAATCGAATCGGCTCGGATCGATTTGCTCCCA
>JBDREF010000429.1:0-7797 GCA_043820045.1 Planctomycetota bacterium
CTTGCAGCCGATGCTGACCGTAGTGCCGCTCCAGTTGTTAGCCTATCACGCCGCGGTGCTAAGAGGCCAGGACGTAGACAAACCCCGAAACCTCGCAAAAAGCGTAACAGTCGAGTAGTGGTCCGATCAGATCAACGAGCCCCAACTCGGAGAAGTATGTGGTGGCAGCGAAAGCGTATAGGGTAGGGCTTGTCTTTTGGAACTTCGCGTTCGTGGTCTGATGTTCTATAATCCCGTTTAGCAAAGTGCTCGTGAGCAATCAACTTCCATTCCCCCCTCTTCGCAATGTTAGCAAATGCGATTTCGCTATCTCCAGCTATAAGATAGCCAAGCATTGCCGCCTCGCTGGAAAAAGGCGAATATCTGCACGTCAGAAAATTGCTCCGTATTTCCTTAACGTATTCAGCGACGCTTCCCTCCGTCCTCAATACCTTTGCCTCCAGTGGCCACATCACTCGTTGATTACTCCGTAGGACGAATGCGATATCATATTGAGGAGGGTGGGCCGGCGCAGTCATTCGGCTTTCATGCTCATAAGGCTCGTGTTGAACATAAAAAGGTTCTGATCCGGTCATTACATCATGCATTTTGGGCTCAAGGAGCCGCGTGATGTCTCGCTCCAAATCCTCGTCCTCCCGAGAGCAATCGACTTGTGCCAACTCATCCGCACAGAATTTGTCGTAAGCTTTCCATACGATTGTCAAGAGCACTTTAGAACCTGCCTGCTTCAACTCGCGTAAGACACTGTTGAATTCCGGTGTATTCGGCCAACGTCTCTCTGAATAGGTCTGCCTTGCAACCAATTATCTCTCCCTCAGCGTTTCACTTTGACCTGGATTCTTCCTGCCAAAGCATAATATCTCCGGCTACTTCATCCGCATCCCTCATGGCCATAGACCGCGTCCAATAGCGCACTTGGTCTGGTTTCACAATGAAAACTGTTGGGACCCTTCGGCCGTCTATTGACATACTATCATATACACGAGCGACGCGCTGATAGAAGATGCCACCTTCGGCAGGCCGCCTCCTGTATTTCAAAAACTTCGTATCCAACTCGTTCAACCGTTCGATTAAGTCCAACGAATCAATGTTCTCTACCCGGACAAACGGTTTCTCTGGTGTCTCAAGATGTATGGCGACCAACCGCATTGGCAGAGACGCCTGGCTGCCTTCCGTGAAGATGCTTGCCGATATCTGCTTGTCTTGTCCAAATCCAGCTCGGAGAACACGGATGAAGTAGTCACTGTAAGTGACCAACACTGATTCGGTTTCTTCTTCTGCTCGCTCTCTATTCGCCGGGCGCGTTGATTGTCGGCCAGGCGAATGCGGCCCGCCTTTGAAATCAGGCAATGTAAATTCGTTCATATCCTCTATGAGGGCCCATTCCGCGTCCCTGAATCCAAAAACCTGCCGTATTCGCTCATCTACGTCCCGTAAATCCCTGAGTTCATCAAAGATTCCTGGCTTGACCTCAGGAATTGGCACAGAAACAATCTCCTCTACATATGCTTCAGGGATGAAGCCAGAACACCTGCCACTAGTTAGAAAGAGATAGTAAACAGCCAGGATACTGTTGTAACTCAGACATGCAGCTTTCAGCTGCATATCGTCTGTCTTCTTTCCGTGGACACTTACGTAACTCTTGGAGCAAATAATGCCTTTCTCAGACTTATCCGGTAACACAATAAACGAACTGAAACGGCCCTCAGCCTTCCAACTCTGTTTAATAATCAGCTGCGGTATCTCAAACGAACAGAAATCAGTAGAATCTCGGCTGTGTACGTAACCATCTTTATTAATCGGCAGCTTTCCAGCCTCAATGAAAAGAAACGAGCCTGGAGGGACAGCCTTAGTTTCCAACATTCTTTTTTCAAGTATTTCGCTTTGGAACTTCTTCTGGTCACCTCTGACAATGCCCTGTCGCTTCCTAATTTGACCTGAAGCTATGAGATTCGCCAGATTTTGTTTCTGCCTTAACATCCGTACCAAAACAAGATCTCTTCGTCCACCCCACATTAAAGTGGACCACACCTCTGGTTCGGTTGCCGCCTCATGCCAAAAGATATGATTGATGTCTTGTGGTTCTATAACAACTATGTATTCGTCTTCTCTTGAGCGGGTAGGTTTGGGACAAATGTATACCAATGGTTCCTCATCAGGTGTCTGTTTGCATAACTTGACTACACACACGGGAGAAATTGACTCCTTGAAAAGGCCGAATCGCAAAGCAGCGAGGTTTACGACCTCTTCTACTTTAAACCTACTAAACAACTTGTTGCGAAAGGTCATTGCCTTAGCTTGGCGGTTTGTGAGCAATGCCTGAGCGGGCTGTATCATGCACACACGACCACCCTCTTTTGATAGAAAAGTGGCTTTGACCAAGAATAGCGGGCCTGGGCTTCTGTACTGAACAGGCCAGATGTCTTTCTTGTTGTGATTCGCCCATGCTTCCGCAAGAGGGGTTGCAAGATCGTGTCCCCAAGGTGCATTCCCGACGACCAAATCGTAGGTCTCCCCATCCTCCTCCGTCCGAAATCCAAGCTTATCCTCGGCGAAAAAATCTGACTCTATCAATCTCTTGTCACGCAAGCGCGGGAATTTGACATTTCGCCAAACATGTCTCGGTTCGAGTTCATCACACATCGCAAGATAGAGGCTGAACGAGGCCACACGCACAGCGTGCGGATCAATGTCAACGCCAAGAAGATTATTCTCCAGTAAACTTCTTAGATCCTGCGCTCCGGGTTTACAAGAAGGTCGATGTGCCTTCTTCCATCGGTGAATCAAGCGTTGATATGCTTTTACCAAGAATATACCCGAGCCACACGCGGGATCCAGAATTTTCATATCCCAATCTGTACTATCCCAAGGTAGAACCGAATCAAGCATGAAGTCAACAATATGCACAGGTGTGTAGTGTACACCAGAGGCTTTCCCCCCTTTTTTCTTACTTACAAATTCTTCATAGACACTGCTGATAAACTCAAGAGGAATAACATCGAACGCATATTTCTTCCATAGACATAGTTGGCCCGTCCCCATATCCATCTCCCCGCGAACGAATTTTGCGAGGAGCTTTAGGTGCCTAACTTTGACTTGATCCATCTCAGCTTTCCACTCCCGCTCCCGTTCTTCGTGGGTGGCACCCTTTCCAGGAAACAAGTCTCCGTTAAATCTATTGTTGAGTTCTCGAAAGAATTGATAGGTCTCTCCGTGACTTTCCAAAATGCTCGCCAAATCTTTGTGAACTCTTGATAGAACGCTCTTCTCACAGAGACTTGCGAGAACTTTTTCATTAAGTGCGGCATTACCCTGAGAGTCCTTCCTTTGAAATAGAAACTCTATGAAGATTACTCTTGCGAGCAAGTCGTGGCAAATATCTTCAGGCAATTCCATATCCCTGAGTCTCTGCCGAACGCCCCGCAAGTCCTCGAGCATTAACTGGTCCGCCCGTTGATCCCGATGAAAGTATTTCGAATATCTCGGATTTCTGAAGAAATTTCCTGAAGCCAGTTCCACCCACTGCAGCGCATTCGCGGCCTGTACAGATAACGAACCTCCCTCAAATAAATCTCCCTCCAGCCTTTCAATGCATAATTCCTGTAAATCTTGCTGCGGCTGCCTCCAACAAGTCCAGACTCTCACAAGGTCTGGCTCTACCGTGACTAACATAGGCGAGCGAGAAAAGCTCCATGCCAACCTGTGCGTTTCGCGCAAGACCTTTTCATCAATCTTGCTCGCAAAATCGCAAACGATGGCCAGAGGATCCTCCGTCTTATTCGACCGGGGATTGGCCGTCAAGACACCCACATCCACACTGACGCCCGCTCGCCTAATCGCGGTTTCCAGCTTCCGCTGCGCGAGTTCTGCGATAACCGCAGGGCCGGTTCCATCCGGCTTCATTATGTCATCTCTCGACGGCCAGCCGAGATGTTCGTGAGTTAACTTCAGCAATCCTGGCATTACAATAAGAGGCTCCCTAACAGTTCATCCGGCCAAAACATACCGAACATCCGCCGCCATTTCAAGAGAAATTGGCTTCTCAGCTTCCCATAACTCGCTTTTATGCTCTTCGAGATATGATAGTTCTCAAACCACTGCATGTTTAACGAAAAATTGAAAGAATCAGAAGATTTCGAAAAAGGCAGAATGCGGTCCTTGGGACTCCTCACAAAGGCTGTAGAATTTACAGGGAATCAGGGGGGAGTTGTGAATATCCAATCCCTCGACGCTGCTCGGGGCAAGCATCGAACAAGGAATGTCGAAGGCATTTGCGATTTACTATTGACTATTGCTCTGCGGGCTCCGCGTACTCGGCGGTGATAGGCAGTTGCCAGAGCGAGCCGTTAATACGGCGTTATTTACTGAGCCTGGTGGGTCTTGCCGGGGTAGTGCTCGTCGAGCCAGTACAGGTCATCGTTCGGCGGATTGAACACCTTGCCCTTGCCGAATCCTTTGGACTCAGCTTCGCCACGGCTGATGCAGTAAATGACCGTCCGCTTGTCGGCCCATTTCTTGCGGTCGGCGTGGCCGTCCATGAAGCTGAACGTGCAGGCGTTGCTGTGAAAGATGCCCAGCGGGTCCCACAGCGTGTGCGTGCGCGGCTCGTACGACCAGCCGTTGTGGTTATGGTTGCCGGCGGAGCCGTCGTATATGTCCTCCACGAACAGCATCTTCGTCGCCGGGCTTGTAAACGTGAACAGCTTCTTCGGGTCGGAAGGCTCGGTCGCCCGCATGTAGTCCGTAAGAGAATAGCTGCGATAAATCAATTGCGCCAGCGAGATACCAAGGCTCGTTCCGCGTTTGATTCGACTGTCGCCGGGGCAGTGATACGCGCCAACGTCCTTGACGTACTTGAACAGGGCCCCTTCCTTCAGCCCGTTATACCGCTCTTCGAGCGTGACATCCCCGCTGGGCTTCGGGACAATCGCGCCGCCCGAGTAATTCAGCGGCGGCATGCACCACGGCGGCACGCCGTTGGCGGTGCTGTGTATCGCCCAGCCCCCGCACACGTCGCCGTCGTTATCGCTTGCGTACATGATATAGGCCAGGGTCATGGTCCTCTGGTTCGAGGAGCATCCGATTCCCCGCGCCTGCTCGCGCGCGATGTTGAGTGCGGGCATGAGAATCGCCATGAGGATGGCAATAATCGCTATGACGACCAGAAGCTCGATGAGTGTGAAACCGTTTCGCTTGAACATGTCTCGCCTGTTTCAGCTATGACGAACCCCTCTTTACTTTCGCAAGCTGCGACCTGCCGTCGGGCTGGCATCTCATCAGTCAGTTGATAGTCTCGAGGCTTAGCCTACTGGGCGTACAGCGTCTTGCCCGGATAGTGCTCGTCCAGCCACAAGAGATCTTCATTGAGGGGATTAAACTGCTGGCCCTTGCCGAATCCCATCGATAGGGCCTCCGTGCGGCTCCTGAAGTAGATTACAGTTCGCTTGTCTTTCCATTTCTGCACGGCGGCGTGGCCGTCCATAAAGCTGAACGTGCCGGAATTGCTGTGGAATAAGCCCAGCGGGTCCCACAGCGAGTTTGTCCCCGGGTTGTAGGACCAGCCGTCAATATTGTGGTTGGCTGTGCCGGGTGCGTCATATATCTCTTCGACAAAGAGCATTTTTCCGGCCGCGTTCTGGAATTGGGTGATTTTCTTCGGGTCGGAAGGTGCGTACACCCTGAGATAATCCGGCAGAGAATAGCTGCGGTACAGCAAATGCTGCAACTGCCGGCCGTTGCTCGTGCCCTGCTTGATTCGATTGTCGCCCTGGCAGTGATAGGCGCCGACGTCCTTGATATAGGGAAATAGAGCACCTTCCCTCAGCCCGTTTTTCCTCTGCTCGAGCGTAACGTCTCCGCTTGGCATCTGGGTAAAATTCCCGCCCGCCTGATAATCCAGCGGCGGCATCACCCAGGGGGGAATCCCATTCTCGGGGGCATACCTTGCCATTCCCCCGACCAGACAACTGTCGTTATCGTCGGCATACATTACGTAGGCCAGTCCCATGGTTTTTTGATTCGACATGCACCCGATTCCCCGCGCCTGCTCGCGCGCGATGTTGAGCGCTGGCATAAGAATCGCCATGAGAATTGCAATAATCGCTATGACGACCAGAAGCTCGATGAGTGTGAAACCGTTTCGTTTGGACATGTCTCGCCTCCTTCAGCTATGACAAACCCCTCTTTACTTTCGCAAACTGCGACCGGCCGTTCGCGGTCGTATTCGCCGCCCCGCTTGCACGTCCGGCGGGCCAATTACACTATTATACACCTTTAGGCCGGTGTAAAGAACAAAATTCCGCCCGATAAAATCTTTCACTTGAAGCCTGTTCCACCCCGGTTTCAGGGCCCGTAGCGAGCGGCGAAATTCCGGGGGAAAGTTGCGGCCAGGCGCGTCCATTCCTGCGGATTCTCGCCCCGGCCGTCCTCGAACAGGAACACGCCGCGGTAGTTTATCGCCTTCAAGCCCGCAAAAACCTCGCCCCACTCGATAATTCCATCGGGGTGCATCGGCGCGCGATGGTCGGCTTTGGTCTTGAGGTTGAACGTCTCGTGCAGGTGCAGGTGCCAGACCCGCCGGCCGCCCTCGGCCAGGACGTCGCCGGCCCGGCCCTTTTTGACCATCGGGTTGACGCCGTCGTCGTCGCGGAGATGCCCGATGTCAACGGTCATGCCGAATCGGCCGGAGCCGATCTTGTCCACGAAGGCGGCGTACGGCTTCAGGCCGCCCCGCATGTTCTCGACGGTCAGGCGGACGCGAAAGTCCGCGGTCTTTTCGAGCAGCTCCGTGACGGTCTTGCGCGACTTCTCGTTCGTGCCGAAGTGGGCCACGACGATATCGGCCCCGGCCCGCTCGGCGAAACGAATCTCTTCGAGCAAGTGGTCCGCCGCGGCAAGGCGCTTCTGCTCGTCCGGGTCGTCGTACTTAAGCTGCAAGCTGCCATGTATGCTGACTATGGAGACCTTCTGCCGCTCGCACTCGCCGAGGACCTCTGCGACCTGGTCCTTGTCGCCCGCGTCGAACCGCTCGGGTATCATCGTTACTTCGATAAAGCGGATGCCCAGCTCCCGAATGGCCACGATGTGCCGCGCGCCGAGCGGTTCCTTCTGATATACGGCCGTCGAAATGCCGAGCCGCGAGGCGATTTCTTCGGCCGTATAGGGCAGACCGCCCTCGGCCGAAGCGCTCCGCGCGCCCATGGCGAACACCGCGCCGGCCAGAGCAGTGCGCTTGAGCAGCGAGCGACGAGTAGTTAGTGACATCATGGTCTTGCCCCCTGCTTACTTGAGGACGATTTGCCTCGGATCGACAATCTGCCCGGCGGGCACGCCGGCGCGGGCTACTACCAGCTCCGCCCAGCGGGTATTGCCCACCCCCGTGCGATGGTCGTCGCTGGAGACCTGGAACTTCACCCCCTCGGCGGCGAAGAGCTTGACCACCTCGACGTACTGAGCCGTAAGCTCCCGCGGCGGGATAGAGGTCTTGTGGAACCAGTAAATCATATCGTTCATCACGTCGAAGACCTTCTTCTTCTCGGCCATCTTCGCGGCCAGTTCGCGCAGCAGGTGCGGCGGATAATCCTCCGGAAAAGCTGCCGGCTGCGTATTGCCCGTATTAAAGGGATGCGCAATCACATCGAGATATTCCACGTCGCACAGGCCCATGTAAGTCCGCACGACGTTCTCGACGTACCGGCGTTTGTCGCTCGGCGTATTGCGGAGCGTGCCCTCCGCCTCGCCGCCCAGATGGCACAGTATCCATTCCAGCCGTGCAGCGTGGCGCTCGTCTAAGCTGAT
>JBDREF010000430.1:0-13440 GCA_043820045.1 Planctomycetota bacterium
GATTATCCCACCGCGTCGAATTCGTTCGATATGCAGCAGTGCACCGTAGGCGAGCACGGCTATTTCAGGATGCACGGAAGGAACAAGGAAAAGTGGTTCAGCAAAGCGGGCAGAGACGAGACGTATGATTACTATTACAACGATGACGAGCTTTCTCAGATAAAGAAGAGGGCCGAGGCCTTAGCCGATGCCTTCAAGACGCTCACCGTTATCGCCAACAATCATTATCGAGGCGCTGAGCTTGCCAACGCGATCGAATTGAAGGCCCTGATCAGCAATCGGAAGCAACCTGTTCCCGAAGGACTTCTGAAGGCTTACCCGAACCTTGCAAGGATTGCCTTATAGTGACCAGACCGAACCCGAATCACCGTCTGCCGGAGCCCGGACGATATGCACATTGCCGCCCTGACATGCAGAAGCCATTACAGCCTGTTAAGAGGCTCGGTCCCGGTGCAGCGGCTGGTTGAGAAAGCCAAAGAGTACGGTTACGCCGCCGTCGCTCTGGCGGATGTCAACTCAATATACGGGGCCGTGGATTTTTACAAAGCGGCCAAGCAGGCAAACATCGAGCCCATTCTCGGGGTGGAGATTCTGACCGACAGCCGCAGCGCGATACTGCTGGCTGAAAACGATGCCGGCTATAAGAATCTTTGCAGGATAACTACGGCCAGAAACCTGTGCCCTGACTTCGAGCTGACGGAGCAGCTAAAACGCAACTGCGAAGGAATAATCTGTATCTGCGATCAGCCGGAGCTGCTCGGGGAGATGAAAACATTTATCGATAGAGATTATCTATTCGCAGGCTGCCGCGAGCCAGTTCAGGCCGAGCGGGCAAAGGCATACAGAATAAGACCGATAGCGCAGACTATCTTCAATATCATTGAGAAAGATGATATAACTATTGCCGGGCTCTTAACCAAAATAAGGCAGCTAAGCGTAGTCGGAACAGGGCCGCAAGATAATTGTGGGTATCACAAGCTCGTACACGAAGAACAATTCAGGCAAAAGTTTCGAGATTGCCCTGAAGCGATAAGCAATGCCGAGCAGATAGCGCAGCGATGCAATTTCCAACTGCTGAATGGAAGGTATCACCTGCCTAAGGTCAAGCTGGCCAAAGGCAAGAACAGCGACAACGAGCTGGCCAGGTTTTGCCACCTCGGCCTGGCAAAAAGATACAGGCCGGTGAACAAGGAAACAGTAAAGCGGCTGGAGTATGAATTGGCCGTCATACGAAAGACCAGGTTCAGCGATTATTTTCTCGTGGTCCACGACATAGTCAATTTTGCAAAACGTAAAAACATTCCCGTGGAAGCTCGCGGCTCGGCGGCCGGTTCGCTCGTAGCCTATGTGCTCGGCTTTACAAGGGTCTGCCCGATAGAGAACCGTCTCTATTTCGAACGCTTTATGAACCCCGCAGCAGTTCTATACCTCGCTTTTCAACAACCACCACGGCATGTATCCGCTGAGGGTGTACGTATGGGACGCCGTACGGCACGGCATAAGGATACTGCCGCCACACGTAAACAGAAGCAATATAGAATGGATCCCGGATGGAAAAGCCGTCAGAGCGGGCCTGAATATAATCAGAGGATTAAGCTATAACACCATGCAGGCCGTTATCGAGCAGAGAGAGACCGGAATTTTCGCAGACATCGAAGACCTGCGGACCAGGGTAAAATTCAAAGGCCCGGAACTGCAAAACCTCATTCACCTCGGCGCCTGCGACGGGCTGGGAAAGAGCCGGTCTGCGATGATGATGCAATTGCACCTTGCACCGGTGAATCCGAATCAGTTGTTACTTTTCGATACAGGCAACAATCTTCTGCAATTACCCGAATACGACAGGACGGCAAAATTGCAGGCCGAAGTGGAGATTACCGGCATCCCGTTCAGCATTCACCCGGCGGTATTATTGCGCATCAAACACGTACCCGCAGCCAGACTGGAAAGTTTCGTCAATAAGCAAATCACGATAGCAGGCTTCATAGCCACCGCCCGGCGGGCCAGAACCAGCGACGGCAAAGTAATGGGCTTCGTAACGCTGGAGGATTTTTCCGGCCTGGCCGAAGTAACCTTCTTCCCGGACCAGTTGGAGAAATACAACAGTATTTGCAGAGCATCCGGCCCCGTCTGGGTCACAGGCAAGGTCACCAGGCACCTCTCGTCAATCGCAGTCGAATGTCGAACCTGGGGAAAAGCCGCATAATGCAGGCAGATGGTACGGAGGGTCGCGCCCAGACTCGATATTATTTTAGATAGGCTTCTTGTACGGCGGTGGGGCCGACGACCGCGTCATATATCGTCACTTCATCCAAGGTGCCCGCAAAGGTACTCTCGCCTATGCTGTGTGCGGCGCCGATTCGTACATTCTCGATACAGCCGGTGTTTATCTCCGCCTCCAGCATTTTGTAAATAGTCCTGCGTTGGCCGTCCACATAGAGCAATACGTCACTGACGAGGGGACGACCCGGATCGACCGGATCGAGTACGACGCCCACATGATGCCAGTCGCCGTCACCAACCTGCTGTTCGTTCGCCGAGATGAATCCCGACCCGCAGGAGAGCCGCAGCCGTTGATCCTCATCGACTTCCATCAGCCAGTACGCCTCCGGTTCATTCGTTCCCCATGCGATGACGGGCAGCCTGGCGGCCGCAGTTCCCCGTGTCTTGACCCAGGCAAGAACTGCACGAGCCTCCCTGCCGCAAGCACCGGGATAGCCCTCCACTTCCACGTAATCGTCTGTCCCGTCGAACTCCAGGCCCCCGCCCGTACGGCCGGCCACCCACTGCGAGCCGCCCGCGGTGAAACCCATCAGAGAACCATCGTGCGAGCCCGCGCCGTCCACAGCTACCAGACCGGCAGCTTCGTCCATTGGCCAGCGCGCAACCGGTGCGGGTCCGGCAGCATCCCGACCCCATACCTTAGCCAGGACAGCCAAATCTTCGTTGTCTATCCGGTCATCCGCGGACAGGTCGCATGATGGATTCCAACTCGCTCCATCGGGCTCGCTGAGCCACGCCGAGGACAGGGCCGACAGGTCGTTTGCGTTGATGATTCTGTCACCCGTGCAGTCCTGCGGCGCCGAGCCGTCCGTCGAGAATCTGTAAGTGCGGGTAAAATCGGCGACTTCGCCGGGCGCGAGAGTAACGATGATGAACTGCTCGGGCGAGACCTGGTAATTGGTTGTCCAGATTCCGACGTATGCCGACCGCAGCGACGAATCGATAATCGCCCGCTGGCCAATGGCGCTTTGCTCGACTGCAATCGCATCGGGCCCGAGGTAATCATCCGGCTTGTATATCCACGTTTTGGGAACACTGGAAATAGTTTGCGTGTAAAGCACCATGTTGGCAAGGCCCACCATAGGCGGATTATTGTCCACCCACTTTAGCCCCCTGCCGACCTGCATCAGTACCGGCGGCTCCCATTGCTGCAGCTCGGGCGAGGCCGTCATCTCGTACGGAAAGTACACTCTGTAATTAGGCCCGACGCCGTTTCCGCTGAAGGTCAGGAAGTTGTGAAGATACTGTTCGGTAGTGAACGTCTTCGTACCGGTGTTCGTCAGAACATAGTGCATGATGATGCGGTCGTTCTTGACAATCACATCTTCTTCGAACCGGCAGGAATACCCGTTGGCCGTCCCGGATAAGGTCTGGACGAAATGTGCGCGATCCGACTCCCAAGTGGTCGTGGTCTGGGCCAACTCCACCACCGGGTAGCTGGAGCTGAAATTGTACGCCGAGGAGTTACGGCTGAGGATGCCCACGCCGATCTTCAGGAACGGCGAGCCGTTGGAGCCTTCGTTATAGCCGGGCGGGTCGGGCTGAAACGGCTCCTGCCCGATATCGAACTCCATGGGCAGCCCGCCGAGATAGGTAAGGGAGCCCCCGCTGACCGGCGAATAGCAGAAATCACGGCCGTTGAATTCCACGCGTATCACGTTGGCCACGGGTGAGAAACGCAGCCCCTTGTTCCAGCGGCAGTCGGGCGAATCGGGGTCGCCTATTTCCACAATCATGCTGCCGCTGTGAAGGACTCGCGTCCCCGCGTGGATGGGCTGGGGCTCGTCCGCTGCCTGAATAGCCCCACAAACAGTCGCCAAAACAACGGCTGACAAAAGAACAGGTAAAGTCTTTCTCATGCGCAGCCTCCTCAAATCCACCGATTTGCATCGGGTACCAATAGTCTCGAAACCGGCTCTACTACCACTATCATACCAAAAGGAAACGCAGAAACCAAACCTGTTTACTTATAGTTGATACTCACAACTGCTTCCATTGGCGGCTATATCAAAGCTAACGCATACAGATAACCCTCACGCAACACTACCGCGAAGCGGTTTAGTCCAATCCGGTTTTTGTAGGAAATTGTCGAGAAATATTCCTTTTTCAGCCAGGAAATGATACCTATTCGGACTCGATTTGAGCGAAACCATGGTCCGTGGAGACATTTCGGAGACATTGTGCCATCCGAAAATTGCGGTGTTCTTCAGTTCCTGAAAGAAGTGGCTTTTCGAAGAATTCTGGCATATTACAACTCAAGAAGAAGGGGCCGCCTGGCGAGCGAGACAAGCAAGCATAATAATCGCGATATCGTGGCAATTATTGGTGTGCTGAGCCATTTGGCTGACTGACCAGAAGGTATTTCCACAGGAATCACGATTCTCCAGATAGAGCTTGCATGCTCTAAACCCAAAGGATAATATAAGTAACTGAATTGGCAACCGGTTAAATGTTGTCCTTTGAGTTCTGCATGAATAGACGTACCCGACGAGTTCAGGGACAGGAGGCCTTGATTCGTTCGGCACTTTTGAGTAGGATGTTTTAAACAGGTAGGCCGGTGTCCTGTCTGGTTTGTGAAATCGGTTATCATAGAGGACGTTGCATTTCATGTTTGAATTATGCGCCAACGCCGTGCAAGGCTGTTTTCGGGGCGACAAACCGCCGGATACGATTAGAATAAGGGTCGATTCCATCAATCACTAAAAGTTAAGGAGCCAGAACCATGTCGAACATTACACGTCGTCAGTTTGTCAAACGCACCGCTGCCTTTGGGGCCGCATGCACGATTGGTTTCCCGAGCCTCATCCGGGCCCAGGGACTCAACGAAAAACTCCAGGTGGGATTTATCGCCGCGGGCGGACGGGCCGGGGCCCATACGTCCGCATCTCATGAGGCAGGCCTTCAGTGCGTCGCCTTCGCCGAGGTCGATAAGACCCGATGGGACGGCGTCCACGGCAAGGCAGGCTGGGAGAATGTGCCTGGGTATACTGATTGGCGGAAAGTCTTCGAAAAGCACGGGAAGGAACTCGACGTGGTTTTCGTAGCGACTCCGGATCACAGCCATTTTGCTCCGTCGATGACGGCCGTTTCCATGGGCATTCACTGTTACACCGAGAAGCCGCTGACCTGGTCGGTGCGCGAGGCACAACTGCTGGCGGCAGCCTACGCCAGGAATCCCAAGGTCGTAACCCAGATGGGTAACCAGGGCCACGGCGAAGATGGATGGCGGCGTGCGTACGAATTAGTCAAGGCCGGCGCAGTCGGAGATATCAAGGAATTTCACACATGGACGAATCGCCCAATCTGGCCCCAGGGGGGTGACCGTCCGACTTACACCAGTCCGGTTCCCGAAACCCTCGACTGGGACGCATGGATTGGCTCGGCGGCGATGCGGCCCTTTGCCGGTCCGCCAGAGGGTGACAAGCGAGGACGCGGCCCCTATCATCCCTTCAACTGGCGGGGCGTGGTCGATTTCGGCTCCGGCGCACTGGGCGATATGGCCTGTCACACCACCGACGGAATCTACGCCATTATGGAACCGGGCTATGCGGCCACAGCCGAGCCGGTCATCATGACTGGCCCCGTAAAGGATCAATTCCCGGCCGGGATGGTTGTCAAGAGCACCTACCTCGCAAAAGGCGACCGGCCCGGGTTCACCACCTACTGGTACGAAGGCAAGAAAGAGGACGGAACGCCTTTCATGCCGGAGAACCCTGAGGAACTTGCGGTCGACGGGCGCAAACTGCCGGGAACCGGAAACCTGGTCATCGGCACCAAGGGAAAAATGCTGGTGACGGGTGATTACTGGAACACCCCGCTACTGATTCCGGAAGCGAGGCGCAGAGAGTTCGGTACCCCCCCACAACTGCTCGAACGCTCGCCCGGACATCACGAGGAGTTCTTTATGGCCTGTAAGGGCGAGAAGCCGCGCGAGTTCAGCCAGTCCAACTACAGCTACTCCGGTCCAATGGCCGCAAACATCCAGCTCGGCAACCTCTGCGCCCGTGCGGGCAAGAAGCTCGAGCTGAACGAAGCTGGGAAGATCATCAGCGACCCGAAGATCAACGACTTGGCCTGGCGCGAGCCCCGCAAGGGTTGGGGACCGCTGGAGATGAAGGTATAGAACGGATCGGTCTTGCCGGTTCGTGAGTTATATGGGACGAAGTCATTTGTGCCAAATCCATGTGCCAGGCACCTTCGGTTGGTCTGCCGTTGGTATCAGAGTTCGTGACCACCGATGGTAACTGGCACAGGATAGGGCTTTTGTGGGATGGCTCGTGCCGTCACTTGTACGTGGGCGGAGCGGATGTTGCCAGGGACGCCGCTCCATTGCCCAACCTAAAAGGGGCTTCCGGCGGGCTGTATTTAGGCGGTGACATCGTGATGCGCAGCATCTACCTGGCAAACAGATGAGAGCTGGCAGCCTGAGAGAGTTGTCGGCTCTTTCTACTTTATCGCCGTCCACCTATGAAGAATTCGAAATCAAATACTAAGATTCCTGTTCGTGCAAATGCGTGGGAGCAGTCGATCTTAAAATATCGCACGTCCACGGACTATCAGCGGGCAGGGACACCGAAATGGGATTGGCAGATCAGACAATCGGGACAAATCGTTTGCCTATCCATCGCTGATTCAGGCGGAGGATGGGATGTTACATCTGACGTATTCTTACAAAGAGCAAGGGCAGGTCACCATCCGCCATTGCATGTTTAGAGCAGATTGGATAGAGCTGTAACCGAATCTTTTGATGGACAGTGTCTTTGCGCACGCCCATTGAAAACGTTGCCAACTTTTCAGCCTCCTGTAATTCCTTATCATTAAACAGATTATGGAATAGGCTTTTTTCGAATGGGCAGATAACGGGCAGTTGGGTAGTAGATGAGTTGAAAAGGCAAATTTCCTGTCAGTTGGATCCTGATTTTGGGCCTGGGAGGAGATGATTTCCTGTTTTGGGTTGGAATCGTCATTACTCCGGTGGTATAGTCATGCCTGTTTCTCAGTGGAAAGCCAAACCCATGACAGACCAGATACACCGGGAATACGACATGACGAAATATCTCAAGATAGGAATTAAGTTTTTCGAAAACCAGTCGGCCATATTTGTCATTGTTTTGACAGGCATTCTTCTTACACCTAACGCCCTCGCCCGAGCGAACTGGCCCGGTTTCCGCGGCCCGACCGGCCTTGGCTACACAACGGAGGAGAATCTGCCAATCGTCTGGGGCGGCCCTACAAATGAAAACGTACTGTGGATTTCGCCGCTTACCGGCCAGGGGCACTCCAGTCCCATCGTCTGGGATCATGCGCTCATCGTCTGCACAGCCAACTGGCCGGCTGATGTTGAAGACCGCGAAAAGGTCATCCCGGAGCATCATGTCGCCTGCTACCGTACTTCCGATGGAGGATTGCTCTGGGATACGCTCGTACCACCCGGACCCTGGTTGCGGAAAGATTTACGCAGCGGACCTGGCGGAGGCTACGCCGCCGCCACGCCTGTCACTGATGGCAAGCTCATTTACTGTGCGTTCGCCTCATCGGTCCTGGCCGCGATAGATTTCCAGGGCAACATCGTATGGCAACAGCAAATTGTCCCTTACTCCTTCGACGTCACTCTTGGCAGCAGCCCGGTCCTCTATGGCGACACCGTCATTCTCTTTTGCGCGATGGCAAAGAAAGAAGACTCGCGAGTAGTCGCCTTCGACAAGACCAACGGCGATGTGAGATGGGAGAGGAAACTCCCACAAATGGATTTCGGGCACAGCACGCCCCTGATCATTCAGGTCGATAACAAACCCCAGATGCTTCTTGTGGCCTCGGGCATGAAGGAGACGGGCGATGCCCTGCAAAGCCTTGATCCGGCAAGTGGGGAACTCCTGTGGTGGTGCCGGGGCGAGGGAGATGCATCATCACCGGCCTATGGGCAGGGCCTCCTCTACTTTGACGATGGCCGGGGCGGCACTGGCGTAGCTGTTGATCCGACCGGTTCGGGCGATGTTTCCAACACACACATTCGCTGGACCATCACGCAGAGAGGCGAAGCACTGAGTTCGCCCATCGTTGTTGGCGAATACCTGTATCGCCTGCGCACTCCCGGCTTCCTCCAGTGTTGGGAAATGGCCACAGGCAAAGAGGTCTATTCCGAGCGTCTCAAAGACATATCAACCACCTGGGCCAGTCCGATTGCGGATCCAAAGGGGCATTTGTTCTTTGCAAACGCAGGCAAGAGCTATGTCGTTCAGGCTGGGCCTGAGTGTCGCATCCTCGCCATCAATGACCTTGGCGATGGCAATCACCCATCACCTGCGGCGGCAAAGGGCAGACTTTTCCTCGTCGGAATGAAGAACATCTACTGCATCGGCGCCGAGCATACCGGGACACCCAAATAGCTGTCCCTGCCGAAAATCCGTTCTTGTTGGTTTCCAACGACTTACGTACAATTGCCAGCTCTCGTGAAGACATGGTTAATGATACTGGGGTCAAGGTGGGCCGGCCAACATGAATATTTTCAGAGTGTTCTTTCTTCTGCTTCGCAGCTTCTTTCGTCGTCACAGGGACCTGATCCTGGAGAATCTGGCTCTGCGCCGGCAACTCCTGGTTCAGCAGCGGACCATCAAGCGGCCTAAGCTGTAGAACCGAGACAGACTCTTTTGGGCTTATCTGTCGCGACTCTGGGCGGATTGGAGATCCACTCTGATTATTGTCAAACCCGAGACGGTCGTTCGATGGCATCGTCAGCGATCCTTGATGTTTCTCTGCCCGGAGGACATTTTCGGCAACCACAGGCAGAGCAGCTTCAGGTAAATCGCGGCGAATTACGGCTCAATTTGTGTCAGCAAGAAATACGGACTCTCCGCCGCTCCGCCCTGACAAAATTGCCCTGCCATTTTACTCGAAAATGTCGGTTTTTTTCTTGAAATGCAGGCATGTACTTTGGTATAAATAATAGTATGCGGGGTACCGGTGTCGACAGGCGCCCTGTAGCGTTTTCGTCTTTCGCAAGTCGAGAGTTTCAGTGGTCTATTTAGGATTTCCGCAAGCGCACATAATCAGGATATAGCAGGAACCTCGCCGTACGTCTCAGAGCAAGGTTCTTACATACTGAGCTACTGCTTGTTCTTGGAGGAAGGAGGTGGTCTCAAATCTGAGAAATTACCCCCTATTGCTACGGATGGAGTGTATCGAGACAAGATTTCTACGGATAGTTTCTATCCTGAACTTATTGCGAAGGAGGATTAACGTGCGTAAAGAAGTAGTCTGTCTGGTCTGCTTTCTCATGACACTAGCCCTGACCGCCTCTCCGGCCGCCGCCGAGACGGTCGCCTACTATCCCCTCGACGAGGGAAGCGGCGACACTACTATAGACGCATCCGGAAACGGACGCGACGGCAGGATAAACGGCAGTCCGGAGTGGATAGACGGCAAGTTCGGCAAGGCGCTGGAGTTCTCAGGCGCCTCGGGCGGGCATGTTGACCTGGGAACCTGGAATCCTTCAGAGGGAACCGACCTGCTGAGCTTTGGTCTGTGGGTGAAATGGAACGGGCTTTCAGGAGAATGGCAGGGCTTGATCAGCAAGAGAAACGCCTGGGACCCCGCCCCCATCGGTGAAATGATGTGGTTCCTGGAAGCCAACAACGCTACCGGCACTCTGTGGTTTGGGCGGCGGGACGGTGGAGGAGTTGGCGGTACGAATGAGACTCTTCCGGAAGGGCAGTGGCAGCATATAGCTGTTACCTGTGATGGAAGCACCGCGACAATGTACCGCGATGGCGCAGAGGTAAACAGCGGCGGTTTTACCCTCGGCTCGAAGACCGATGCAGGACTTCAGATCGGATCCGGCTACGTGGGCGGCGTCGGCCCCTTCAACGGTGCCGTGGACGACGTTCGCATCTACAACCATGCGCTGTCTGCGGAGGAAATTCAGGATGCTATGATGGGCGCGATGCCCCAGGCCTATGGTCCCAAACCGGCCGACGGCTCCGTACACGAGGACACGTGGGCCACGCTCTCCTGGACGCCGGGCACGAGCGCGGTCTCGCACGATGTTTACTTCGGCGACAATTTTGCCGACGTTGACGCCGGCACTCCCGGCGCGCCGGGATTCCAGGGCAACCAGACTTCGACGTTCTTTGTCGTCGGCTTCCCGGGATTTCCCTATCCGGACGGCCTGGTTCCGGGCACGACTTACTACTGGCGAATCGACGAGGTTGAGGCAGACGGAACGATCCACAAAGGCGACGTCTGGAGCTTCTCAGTGCCCTCACAAAAGGCGTACAATCCTCAGCCCGCCGACACCGCCAGATTTATCGATCCCGCCGTCAGGCTTCGATGGGATGCCGGCTTCAGGTCCAAAGTGCATAACGTGTACTTCGGCGACAACTTCGCCGACGTCGAGGCCGGAACGGGCGGCACAGCCAGGGGCCCCGTAGGAGATACAATCTATTCGCCGGGAACGCTCGAATTAGACAAGACCTACTACTGGCGAATCGACGAGTTCGACGGACTGGCCACACATAAGGGCGATGTATGGAGCTTTACAACCACACATGAAGGAGGCGGAATCCGAGCTGATTATTATAAGGGCATGAACTTCGAGACATTCGCCCTGACGCGTACAGATGCCCAAATCAACTTCAACTGGCCCGACCAGAGCGGGCCCGATCCGGCGGTCGGACATGACAACTTCTCCGTTCGCTGGACCGGCGAGGTCGAGGCGGTATTTACGGAGACCTATACATTCTACCCGCGAACCGACGACGGCGTACGCTTGTGGGTGGACGGCGTATTGCTCGTTGATAACTGGCTCGACCGGGCGGCCACGGAGGACAAGGGCACCATCGACCTTGTCGCAGGCAACACTTACAGCCTTGTCATGGAGTACTATGACAACACCGCCGGCGCTGTGGCAGAATTACGCTGGTCGAGCCCGCGGACGCCAAAGGCAATCATCCCGCAGGCGGCACTGTCGCTTCCGGTGAAGGCAAGCAGTCCGAATCCTCGCAGCGGGTCTGTTGATGTCACTCAGCATCCCGTACTGACCTGGGGCGCGGGACAAAACGCCGCTTCCCACGAGGTGTACTTCGGCACGGACGAGGATACTGTAAGGAATGCCACAAGTGCTTCTCCCGAGTTCAAGGGCACCAAGGCGCTTGGCAGCGAGAGCTATGACCCCGGCCAACTTGCATGGGGCGTCACTTACTACTGGCGAGTTGACGAGATCAACACCCAGAACGCCGACAGTCCGTGGACCGGCAATGTCTGGAGCTTCACGACGGCTGACTTCCTGGTTGTGGACGACTTTGAGGGCTATACGGACAATGACGCCGCCAATGAAGCTATCTGGCAGAATTGGACAGATGGCTTCGGCGTACCTGAGAATGGCTCACAGGTTGGCTATGTATTACCGGCCTATGCCGAGCAGACGATTGTCCATGGAGGCAGCCAGTCCATGCCGCTCTTTTACGACAATACGGCCGGTGTGAAATTCTCAGAGGCAGAGCTGAAGCTGACCAACGTGCGCGACTGGACCGAGGAAGGCGTTGGCGAACTGTCGATATGGTTCGCAGGTTTGCCCGGCTCGGTCGGCAGCTTCACAGAGGCCCCGGCCGGGACATTCACGATGACCGCCTCGGGCACCGACATCTGGGATGTCGGCACAGCCGGCGATTATCGCGATGAGTTCCACTTTGCTTATAAGACTCTCACCGGAGCGGGCACCATCATGGCCAGGGTCACGAGCGTTCAGAACACCGACGGCTGGGCCAAGGCCGGTGTGATGATTCGCGAAACGCTTGAGCCGGGTTCGAAGCATGCCTTCGCGTGCATCACTCCGACCAACGGCGTCGCTTCACAGGGCCGCGTCGAAACGGGCGGCGCCAGTTTTAACACCGCACAGAGCGGCATTACCGCGCCGTACTGGGTGAAACTCGAGCGCAGTATATCGGGCAATTTCACTGTTTCTCATTCGGCGAACGGAACAACGTGGGTGCCTGTAACCAACAGCAACCCGGCAAATATCCAGATGGGTTCGACCGTCTATGTCGGGCTGGCGGTGACGTCACACAATGCTGCTGCAACGTGTCAGGCGGTATTCAGCAACGTTACGATTACCGGTACGGCCGGTGCTCAGTGGGCCAACCAGGATATCGGCATCGAGAGCAACGCCGCAGAGCCGCTTTACGTGGCGGTCTCCAACGCATCCGGAACACCTGCGGTGGTATATCACGATAATCCGAACGCCGCACAGATCGACACATGGACCCTGTGGAACATTCCGCTGCAAGAGTTCGCAGATCAGGGCATCAACCTGACCAACGTTGACAAGCTCGCGGTCGGTCTGGGCTCACAGGGCAATCCCGGCGCGCCGGGACCAGGCGGCTCGGGCAAGATGTTCTTCGACGACATCCGGCTCGTCCGTCCCGTAGGACAATGATTTTTCGAATTAGAGGCTTCCCAAAAAACAGAGGAGTGGAAGTTAATTAGGTTAAGTCGCATGGCGACTGATAGTAAGGAGCGAATATCATGAAGAATCGAGTATTATGGGTGGCAGCAGTTTTGTTAATTGGATTCATGGCATGCGGCCAGGGCTACGCACAGGACGTCGTAAACCTTCTTGCCAACGGCGGCTTTGAGACCGGTGCCATAGGGCCATTCGGCATGTATGGCCCCGGGACCAACGAAGTCGTTACGAATTGCGTGGGTGCCGCGGTTCCCGAAGGTCCGATTGAGGGAACGTACTGCCTGCACATCGTGATTCCAGCGGCAGGAGCCAACAATTGGGATAGCGGCATGACGGACGGAAGCCATACCTTTGAGGCCGGCAAGAAATACACTTTCTCCGCCTTCGTCAAGTGCAAATCAGGCACGTTGCAAATTCGCTTAAAGCCGGAACGGGGGGCAGATCCATGGGAAGGCTATGGCGATCAGGTCTTCACCATGACCGATACATGGCAGGAATTCAGCGTGACCACTCCTGTCTTTGCTGCGACCGTGACTCCCGCCAGCCCCACATTTCACTTTGCTTTTGCAGCCGGTGATTTCTGGATAGACAACGTAAGATTTTACGAAGGCGACTATGTTGCGCCGGGCTCGGTGAAGGCACACGACCCCGTCCCGGAGGACGGCGCCGCGTACGCAAACACGTGGGCCAATCTGACTTGG
>JBDREF010000431.1:0-20154 GCA_043820045.1 Planctomycetota bacterium
GATTGTTCTAATTGGCCCCCATGTTCAAGAGTGTTTCCATAATCGGCGATGGGGGGATGGGTACTGTTCTGGGGATGCTGCTCTGCGAGAAGAGAATAGCTACTCGGATTTGGGGTTACGACCGCGAGCAGTTGGCGCAGATTGCGCGTAATCGCGAGAACGGGAAATTCCTGCCGGGCTACGGCCTTCCCGACGAGCTTGCTTTTGAGGGCGACGATGAGCGGATAATGGCCGGAGCCGATTTGATTGTCTCGGCCGTTCCGTGTCAATTCATGCGCCGGATATGGAGCCGGCTGAAAGATCACGTTCCCGAGGGCGTCCCGATTGTGTCAGTTGCCAAGGGGATTGAAAACGGCACGCTGCTTCGTCCTGCGGAGATACTCGCGGAGGTCCTGGGCTCGGCCCGGCATGGCGAGGGAAGTGCCTGGGACGGCAGGCTCGCTGTGCTCAGCGGACCGACCATTGCCGACGAGTTGGCGAGGAAACTTCCTGCGACGGCCTGTGCGGCGTGCCGCGACGAGCAATTGGCCAAGCGGATACAGCGTACTTTCAGCCTGCCTTGGTTCCGCGTTTACAGCAATACCGACATTGTCGGAGTCGAGCTGGCCGGCGCCATGAAGAACATCATCGCAATCGCAGCGGGAATCATAGACGGAACAGGCGCCGGCGATAACGCCAAGGCGGCTCTTCTGACCAGGGGACTTGCGGAGATAGCGCGCCTGGGAATCGCCATGGGGGCCGGACCGAAGACTTTTTCCGGCCTGACCGGCCTGGGCGATTTGGTGACAACGTGCATTTCGCCGACGGGACGAAACCGCTCTTTTGGCGAAAGGATAGGCAAAGGCCAGACAGTGGAACAGGCGCGAGGCGCCACCGAATCGGTTGTCGAGGGTATTGCCACCTGTGAGTCGGTTGTTGCTCTTGCCGGGCGGTACGATGTTGAAATGCCGATTACACAGGCTGTCTATGAAGTGCTGTTCGAGAACAAGCCTGTGCGAAAAGCGATAGCGGATTTGATGAAGCGGCGGCTCAAGGCCGAATGATTGCCCTGACATGCCGTACATGGTGGCCCCACTGGTCCCATAACCCGTCTTTCACGTCTTGCCGGGTCGGCGAGCGTTCGTGGTCTGCCGTGACCGGCTTTGAAAGATTTGTCTGACTCGAGAAAAACATTGTGTCTTTGTGCGGCTTTTTGATCACAGGAAAACTCGAAGACTGCGCACCTCACTAACCGCCCGAAAACCCTGCCCATGAATGCGGATCGCAGCTTTTATCAGAACTGAGTCCGGTTGATGGTCTGCGCTCGCCAAATGCCTGCCGAATATCGTTACGGGCGTTTGGCTACTTTGAGTTCTGTTTCATATATTTTAGTTGGATTCAACGTGGGTACTAATAAGTAGAAGCCGAGTCATATAATTTTTGGGTGGTGAACAAAGTGCAAGTGCTGAACAAGAGAATCCTTGGGTTCCTTAAGAACCAGACATATTCGATTGGCGTGGATATTGGGTATGACGGTCTGAAGCTGGCTCAACTGGCGAATGACGGCAAGGGCATGATCCTGGTCGCAGGCAACAGCAAAGCCAGGCCTGAGAATATGCCCCCCGGGAGCACCGGCTGGCAGAGGTGGGCCATAGAGACCCTGCGTTTGTTCACGACGTACGGGGATTTTCATGGCAAAGAGGTCATAGCCGCAATGCCGGCAAACGACGTCTTCATTGACCACATAAAAATGCCCAAGACCGACGGCAGCAACGTGCGCGACGCCATCTTCAAAAAGATAAAACAGAAACTCCCGTTCGAGGCTCTTCAAGAGAGCACCGTGATGCAGTACATCCCGACGGAAGAAGATAATGTTCTTGTGATGGCTACGGATCGCACCATTGTTGACAGGCATCTGGCGATCTACGAGAAGGCCGGCCTTTCGATTAAGTCGATAGGCGTTTGGCCGTTGTCTCTTACAAACTGCTACACCCGCTTTTTTGGACGGCGTCAATCCGACCTCGAAGCGGTTGTGATGCTTATTTGTATCGAAACGGACTGCACCAACGTTGTGATTTGTCGTCACAAGAAACTGCTTCTGGCCCGCTCGATACCGATTGGCGGCAACCGCCTGTGCGATGAGCAGGCGGCGACCAGGCTGGTGATGGAATTGACGGCCTGCAAGCGGCAGTTCAGCCTGATGTACCGCAAGCCTCAGATAGAGCGTCTGATTTTCCTTGCCGGCCAGGCAGTGGACAAAGAGATGTGTGCTGCAATAGCGAAGCAGCTTGAAATGCCGGCACAAGTAGGAGATTGTCTGGCGGCGGTGGAAATGGAGAAATCCTGCCGGCTGGCAAGAGACGAAAGCGATGCCGACTCCGACCCCGAACCCGTGAGCGATTCGATTGACAGAAGAGCCAGTCACCTTAACTGGACCGTAGCTTTCGGACTTAGTCTGTGGTAGGCGCGGGGACGGACGTGACAGTTCGGCAATCTGAAAAGAGGAGGTAAATCTAAAAATGGTCAACATAAACTTTGTCCCTGATGATTATATCCAAAGCAACGAGTCCCGCAGGACGAACCTGATATACCTCGTGTTGTTCGCGGCGGTAATGACGGCATTAGGCGGTTCGTTTACCGCTATCAAGATGCGCCAAAGCGTCTGCAGTGAGAATGAAAAGCTTGTAAGTGCGAGGATGACCGAGATACAAGAGGCCATAAAGCAATTCGAGGAGCTTCAGACAAAGCGAGCCGAGATGATGAAAACCGCTCTGACGACCGCCGAGCTGCTTGAACCGGTGCCAAGGAGCGTATTGCTGGCGTCGTTGACGAACAATCTGCCGAACGGCGTTTCGCTTCTGGAGGTGAGTATGGTTCAGAAGCAGCCGAAGCAGACAGCGCAGACTGTCACAACCACCAAGTATCAGGCGGCGAAGGCCTCTCAATCCACGGCGTCACAGCAGGATGCCCAGTCGCAGCGGCTCGAGAATCCTGAGAAACTGCTCGAGACGCATATAAAAATAGGAGGCACGGCTTTGAGCGATCTTCAGGTGGCCGCCTATATCGAGCAGCTCAGCAATTCGAACCTGCTGGATAACGTGGCTCTGGTGGAGTCGATAGAGTACAAAGTGGACGAGAGCATGTTCAGGCATTTCAAATTGACCGCAATGCTCGCGAAGAATGTCCATCTGACCAAAGAAGACGTCGAGAGGATCAGGAGCAGGGCGTTAAATGCCGTCTGGAACTTCTGACCCCGATGTCGATTGAGATTCAAAGGGCACATTGGTTCATAATTGTAGGACGAGGGTATAAGCATGACTGGTAATTTTAGAAAAGCTGTGTTCTTAGTGTTGTTGGTGGGTGTGGCCGCAGTGGGCTATCAGTATATGATCAAGCCGGCTAACAAGTCTCTGGCCGAGTCGAAAGGGCGTCTCGAAGCGAAGATGGCTCAATTGGCGAAATTCCAAAAAGCCACCGCTGCGGCGGAAGACCTCTCAAGGCAGCTTACGCAATTGCAGGAAGCCATAGGGTTTTTCGAGAGCAAACTGCCTCCCAAGAGTCAGATTCACGAAGTGCTAGAGCAGGTTACGCTGATCGCGCAGAAGCAGGGCCTTGAGGCCAAGACAATTCGCACACTCAGCAAAAAGGACAACAGCGGATATATAGAGCAGCCGTTGAAAATGGAACTGCAGGGCAATTTCGGCGCGTTCTACTCGTTCCTCCTGGAGCTTGAGAAACTGCCTCGAATAATGAAAATTCGCGAGCTTGAGTTGAACAAGCATAAAGACGGCGACGGGCAAATAGCAGCCAACTTTATAGTGAGTATCTTCTTCCAGAATATAACCAGTTAAGAAATAGAACCCCAAATCAGATATTGGATTACGGAGCTTAGCTATGTTGTCTTTTCTACGCGAGCAGAGCGGTGGAAACTTATCGGCGGAGAAGCAGGAAAAGCAAACCGTTCCTGTCGAAGGGGTGGCCAAAGGCGCTGAAACGCCGCAGGAGCAGGAATACTTTACAGTCGCGGCTCACGGGAGCCGGACTCGCAAGAGCACGATATTTCTTGCAGTTTTCTTTATCATAGGCATGTTGTGCCTTTGGTTCATGATAAGAAAGAGTACTCCCCATGCGGCGTCGGCCGAGACGGTTGACGCCGAAGAGACAAAGCTCGAGGCGGCCGTTGCTCGGCTTACCGGCGTAGAGTCCGAAGTTTTCAGTAACATGGATGGGCTGGTCAAGAAGTTTTACGAGTTCTCGGATGTTCTGCAGGTACAGGTCAGCGAACTCGTGAAGAATCCCTTTAAGCTGGAATTACTCCTGCCCGAGTTTAAGGAAGAGCCAGTCGTCGAGACCGCAGGCCCCGAAATTGACAGCCTGGCGCTGCTGCGACAGCGCATGCTTCAAAAGACCAGGAACATGGAGCTTTTGAGCATTATGCGAACAGACCAGGGCGACTGCTGCATGATTGGCAGCAGGATTCTCTATGAAGGAGACAGGATAGACGATTTCAAGGTCAGCGTGATTAGCGACTATTTCGTCAAGCTCAAATGGGACCCCGAGGACGGTAACGCCCTGACGGGTGCCCAGCCGGAGGTTGTTGAGATTGTGCTCAAGTTGTCAAACTGAGATTGCGTTTTGCATCTGCAAACATAACGTAAGAAACTCTTTGAAGGAAGGAAGCGGGAAATGTTAGAGATAAAGACGATATTGACAAACGTGATCGAACACGGCGCGAGCGACTTGCATATCAACGTGGGAATGCCGCCGATATTGCGAAGAAACACGGAATTGATCGATTTGGATTTCCCCGCCGTCAGCAATGAGGATGCCAAAGAGATGGTCCTTTCCATGATTGGTCCGGACAGGTTCAAGAAGTTCGAAGAGAAGAGGGACCTTGATTTCTCGACAAATCTCGACGATGGCCATCGATTTCGTGTTAACGCCCACTATCAGCGGGATACGATCGCTATCTCGTTCAGAGTGATCCCGAACCAGATTCCGGCTCTGGACGACCTGCACCTTCCCCCGATAGTCAAAGAGTTGACAGACCTTCCGAGAGGCCTGGTGCTTGTAACCGGCCATACCGGTTCCGGCAAGAGTACGTCACTGGCCGCTATGGTAGAGTTGATAAATACCAAGTACAGAAAGCGTATAATCACGATGGAAGACCCCATCGAATACATGCTGGAAAACAAGAACAGCATGATAGAGCAGCGGGAGATCGGTTCCGACTGTCCTAATTTTGCATCGGGACTCAAGCACGCCCTGCGGCAGGACCCCGACATAATAATGGTCGGCGAAATGCGAGACCTCGAGACTACGGGCTCGACAATCACCGCTGCCGAAACGGGCCACCTCGTGTTCAGCACCTTGCACACGATCAATGCCGCCCAGACTATCGAACGTATTGTGGACATCTACCCGGCGGCCCAGCAGAACCAGATTCGAACGATGCTGGCCAACACACTTCAGGCGGTAATCTCACAAACGTTGTTCCGACGCGTGGACGAGCCGGGCATGGTTCCCTGTACGGAGATATTGCTGTGCACCTCGGCCGTGAGAAACTGTATTCGCGAAAACAGAATCTACGAGATTCCGAACATTATCGAGACTTCCCGCAGGCTGGGCATGCTCAACCTGGATAACAGCATCGCAGATATGTACTTCAAAGGTTATATCGACAGGGAAGAGGCAATCATGCGCGCCAGCAGTCCGGCGAAGATGGAGAAGACACTCATACCTGCCGACGAGTATGAGTCGGCTGAGTCGGCCGAAGAGGAAGAAGAGGCCGTAGTGGCCTGACGAGCGGCTTACACGTTCCCATGGTTGCACTCGGATATGAAAACCGGGCATTTAAAGCAGAAAGATAGGACGTACGAACATGTTTGAAGAAGCTTCGCAAAACAGTGAAGGCGCGACCGCCGTTGCAGAGAACCGTCCTCGGGACAGAGCGCCCTGGGAAGAACAGGGCCGAAGCGGCCGAGGCTCGCCGTCCGCATCCAGGCGTTCAGCGAGGAAGCGGCAGGAGAATGCCTGGCAGAAAGTAAGCCAATTCAGGGTCGAGTGCGGGCCGAGCAGAAAGGACATTCTGAATTTCACGAATCAGCTTGCGGTTATGGTTCGTGCCGGTATAAGCCTTCAGGACTCGCTTGAGTCCATAGCCGAACAGAACGCCAACCGGAAGTTCAAGCTGATAATCATGGATGTGAAGAACCGCATCGAGGCCGGGCAGAGTTTTTCCCAGGCTCTTGCCGAGCACAATCAGGTTTTCAGCGACCTGTACATAAACATGGTCGCTGCGGCCGAGATCAGCGGCTCTCTGAGCGGAATGCTCCAGAAACTGGCCGAATATCTGGACTCCGAGATGGAGACCCGTTCGCAGATCAAAGGGGCTATGGTATATCCGATTATCATAGCCGTGATGGCCGTATCTGTGACGATATTCCTGTTGTGCTTTGTTCTGCCGCGGTTCACCGCCATCTTTGCGGGCAAGGAACATCTGTTGCCCACGCCGACAAAGGTTCTGATGGCCAGCAGCGCGCTCCTGCGCGGCTACTGGTACTTTATTCTGCCCGCTCTCGGCGGCCTGTTCTGGGCTTTTTGGTACTTTATCAGCACCGAGGGCGGCCGGATCTGGTGGGATAAGACAAAACTATCTCTGCCTCTGATAAAAAGTCTGTGCCAAAACCTCTATATCACCCGGAGCATGCACACTATGAGTGTGCTGACTAAGGCGGGCGTGCCGATATTGAATACCATCTCGATAGTGGCTCAGATAGCGGGAAACGTCTTGTATAAGAAGATGTGGCTCGGGGTCTATGAGGAGGTTCGTCAGGGCAAGAAGATTGCCTCCAGTCTGGCCCAGTACAGCCTGATGCCGAGCAACGTGGTACAGATGATAAGAAGCGGTGAAGATTCAGGTACGATGGCCGACGTGCTTAGAGATATCTCCAGTTTTTACTCAAGAGAGCTAAGAACGGCCATCAAAACGGTTACGTCGATGATAGAGCCCATAATGATAGTCATAATGGGTGTCCTGGTTGGTTTCATTGCTATGAGTATTATTCTTCCGATTTTCAAGATGTCCAGCGTTGTGATGGGCAAATAGATCCACACCTTGCGGCCACCCTATCCGGCCGCCGGTGGAATTGAGGACCAGTAAAGTGCGAAAAGAAAGATACAATAACGGTTTTTCACTTATCGAGGTGTTGATAGCGATACTGCTGGTAGGTCTCGCGGTGGCCTCTCTGGTGGCGGCCAACGGTGCTTTCACGAAGGCCAACGGCGCCGGAACCGACTTGTCAACAGCCGAGTTTCTCATCGAAGAGATAAGAGAGCTTACCGTTTTGCTGCCGGTGATCGACCCCGAATTGGAAACTTCCACTTTTGGTCCGGAAGGCGGTGAAACGCTGGCCGGCTACGACGATTTGGACGACTTCGATAACGCGAGCTTCTCGCCCCCGATAAATTCCGAGAGAAGCACGCTGGCCGAGGTAGCCGCATTTCGCCAGCAGGTTACGGTCGAAAATGTCAAGGCGTCGAATTTCGAGCAGGTTGTAGGCGATCATAGCAGCAATTTTGTGCGAGTAACGGTCAAAATATTCCTGAACTCGAAGGAGATAAGCTCCGCAAGATGGCTGCGGGCCCGATACTAAAATGACGCACCGGGTGGATAAACAATATCCTATGCAAAATGCAAGATACAAAACTGGTTTCACCGTTGCTGAATTGCTGTTGGCACTGGCGATATCAAGCATACTGCTCGTTGCCGTCGCCGTGGCTTTTAACGCTTCGGCGATGAATTTCAGGGAAAACGAGGATATTTTCCGTACCGTGAACAACGCCCGGCAGGCGCTGTTCAGGATGACCAGCCAGATTCGCACGGCGAATGCTGTCGATCCGAACGCACCGAACAACGAATGCAGCTTTATCACTGCCGCCGGAGAAGATATAACCTATCGATACAACAACGGCGACAAGAAGCTTTATCTGATTACAAACGGCGATCTTTCCGACCCTGACTACGTTCTTTGTGACAATGTCAGTGCTTTTATCTGCACAAAGAATGCGGTGCTTGAAGATTCCCTGATGAAGGTCAAGAGCGTTCAGATTTCCATGACGGTTGTAATCGGCGACCTGCAGCGGACGGTTTCAACCGCCGCGGTTGTCAGGAGAAATTTGAACTAAAATTGTGCAAAAATCCTTGCCTTTTCCATTTCTGCCGGCCATAATATGAGCGAACGTCCAATAGGGCGGTTAGCTCAGTTGGCTAGAGCGCCTGCTCGACACGCAGGAGGTCGTTGGTTCGAGTCCAATACCGCCCATTACCCTAACCCGCTTTGCATGAAGGACTTGCCACTCTTTCTCATTGCTGTTGCTTACCCCCATGCGGGCTGATTTTGGCCTCGTACGTTACTTGTACGCCGGTTCTGTTCGTGCCCGGAGGTCCCCCATGCTTCTCGGATCACCTTTTTCTTGCCGGGCTATTTATCTGCAGCGATATTATATTGTTCCTAACCGCGAATCTTCCAGCCGGCCGGTTCCTCATAGTTTCTTTATGAAGATGTTCTTGAACTGCAAGAGGGCCGGCGGGCTGTTCCATTTGCCGTCACGTTTGCTGCCGTGGTGCTGGAGGCCTATGGGACCGGTCGCAGCGGCGCCGGGCAGTTGAGCGTTTTCGATGACCGTCTTGCCGTTCAGGACGACTGTTACCCGGTCGCCCTTCATCGTTATCTCGAAGCGGTTCCACTGCCCGACCGGCTTGTCGGCCTGCGTGCGAGGGGTCACGGCAGCGCGGATGTGCGGCGGTTGCTTGGCGTCGTTCCTGTAGCCGTAGAACTCGCCGGAGCCAATGGGCCAGCACCAGATGTTCACCTGGTTCTTACCGGAACCGCGAAGCATAATCCCGGAATCCGAGTCAGGCAGTGCCATCCGCATTTCCTGGCCGTGTATGTCCCGCGCATGCGTGCCGTCGGGCAGGATGTAAGGGACCCGCGGGTTCACATACGGCGTTTCCTTGATTCTCCAGTCAACCCGCAGTGTGAAATCGCCGAACTCGCCGGCCGCCCACAGGCTCTTTTCGCCCTTCGCCTCACTCTCGGCGTCGTAGTCTATCACTCCGTTAATCACCTTCCAGTGTCCACCATCGCCTTCAGGTACCTTCCAGCCGGTGAAGTCGCGTCCGTTAAATAGCGAAGTAAACCCGCGAGGCGCCACGTTGTCCACTTCCTTTGTCGGCTTTGCAGGGGCCACCGCTTTCATCGAAGGAGCTATTTGCAGAACCATTCCCACAACGATAATCCACGCTACAAACCTTTTCGCATTCATTGTTGTCTCCTAAAATTATTCGTTCACCAATTTGAGTCGTTCCGGCGTCGAACTGAACAATATCATCATGACATTATGCCCTTCCTGTCCATCATAGTCAACATTAGCATAATCTGAGTTAATCCGGCTTGTCTGCCGACAGGCTGTATTAGGTATGAATACGGCAATCTCCCCCTGTACTGTCCTGACGGCCAAGTCCGAAACCCAGGGTAGAAGGGTCCGAACCCCGATTTTGGCTCATAAAGGCTGATTCGTATCCGGGCGGGGTGGGAAGGGATAAAAATTTTTACAAATTTTTGAAAATCACCATCAACATATCGGGCTTGGCAAACGCTATATAGGTGAAGGGAAGAGAAAGGCAGTTGTTAGGTAATGGGAATGGAATATGTATAAGTACTTATATGACGGCCCTGTGGAGATGCAGGGTGAGCCGGAACGGCCTGCCTCGGGTCGCCCGAAGTATGAGGTTTTGAGCGTTTCTTCGCCAGATTCTGAGGTGATTTGGTGCTCCGGCCCGCGAATTTCGCTGGTTTTCGTTACCAGCAATGGGCCGGACGGACAATCCTGCTGGGTGATGTCCGGCGGGCGCGTCCTTGAGTCTTGACGGCCGAGCCGGAGGCAGTGAGGCTCACGAGAGCACACGGCGGCAGGAAAAAGCGGGGGCTCCCACAGCATAATCGGGGGGAGAAATTGTCATGATAGCGAAAGCCCCCGTGCCGATAACGTGGCCGTGCAAGGCCGCTCACGCCAAACAGTCTTTCTGAGGTCCGGCTCTTTCGTTGTCGCATGATTCCGGATGAGCATTGTTCGGAACGCCTTAGAAGATATGGACATGCGCAAAGGCGTTTGATATTATATGCCGGTCGTGCGGCGCAAGCGCCGGGTAAGATAGAATACATCGACGCGAAACTCGTGAATACGCGATGGCAGGATGTGGCGGTATGGCGAAAGTTGGTAAATTCAAGGTTTGGTTCATGGAGACGCGGCCGCAGTTTCTCGTGCTCTCCGTGGCTCTGGTCCTTTTGGGTACGGCTATTTCATGGAATGAAGGCCACTTTGACTGGGTGAGGTTCATCCTTACGACTATCGGTCTGATACTGGCTCACGCCGCCGTGAACATTCTCAACGATTACTTTGACTACAAGAGCGGTATAGATTTGGAAACAAACCAGACGCCCTTTTCCGGGGGCAGCAAGATCATCCCGAACGGGCTTCTGAGCCCGAGAAGCGCCTACGTTTTCGGCCTGGCCTGTCTGGCCGTGGCCCTGCCGATTGGCGTCTATCTGGCCTCGGTTTCCGGCTGGCAGCTTCTGCCGTTGATAATCGTGGGCGGCGTCATTATCTACTTCTACACTTCCTATCTGACAAAATGGCTTGTCGGAGAGTTCTGGGCCGGCCTCGGCCTGGGGACCTTGCCGGTTATCGGGACATATTTCGTCCAGACCGGCAGCTACGGCCTCGGAGCGTTCGTCGCCGCTCTGGCCCCCGGATTCCTGACGGCGAACCTGCTCTTCCTAAACGAGTTTCCGGATGTCGAGGCCGACAGGAGAGGCGGCCGCTTTCACCTGGTCATCGCTCTGGGCACACGAAGGGCCGGGCTATTGTACGCCGGATTGATGGCGATGACCTACCTGTGCATCGTTGTCGGCGCCGTGCTGCAATTGATGCCGGTCATGAGTCTCATCGCTCTGGCTTCCATACCTTTCGCCGTCAAGGCGATCCGGATAACCTTCAAAAGCCACGGCAATCCGCAGGAGATGGTCCCCGCCCTGGGCGCCAACGTCATAACCGTCCTGGCGACCGATGTCCTGCTCGCGGTGGCCTATTTCATGGACAGCTTCTTCTAAGCGATGTTTCTGCGAGGCGGGATATGCCCGCCGGCTTTTCTGGGGTGAACGGCCATGGCGGGCCTCTATGTCAGCATAGAACTCGGCACTTCCTTCGACAGTCACTATTTGAGCTTCTATCGGCCGGGTATTCACCCGGAACCGAAGTCTGGCTCTACGAATCCTGAGGGTGGCTCAATTCAGCGGCTGTGAGTATCAGGTCCAGGACATCGTCGTTATTTGAGAGAAGTTCCTGAAGACCTGGACAATCATCATAATACAGATCATCGCATAAACGAAACGCGGGAACCAGCGGGCGAACTCGTTGAACCAGAATTCGGCCGTCTCGCCGTAGTTGGTCGCGAGGCGCTGTGTAATATCGTCGAGTTGGCCGGTTTCCTCGCCGACCTTCCACATTTCCACAAGCTCTTTGGGCAGCTTCGGCGACAACCCCTCGAAGGTTGGTCCTCCGGCCCTGACGGCTTCGGCGGCGGGGCGGAACAGATCGCCTATGGCCGCATTCCCCGTCGCGGCTACCGCCATGTCCATGGAATTTGCCACCGGTGCACCGGCCTTGCAGAGCATGTGAAAGACCCAGCAGTAACGGCTGAGAGCCAGGTTGTACATAGCCCTGCCAAGAACGGGTATGCGAAGGGCGACGTGGTCGAGAATCCTTCGAAGGAACCCCGTCTGGGGAGACATGCGGATAATCAGAACTATGACTATCGCCGGGACCCAAAATATAAGGTTAATCTTCAGTGCCGCGAGCAGGTAAGACTCGACGTCCCAGCCGCCCATAACGAAAGCCGGTACCGGGGCGATGAATCCGGCCAGTAAGAGGATCATAAATGGCAGGAGCAGTCCCGAGAGCATTCTCTTTAGCATTCGTTGCGACATTTCGTGCCACTTGGCAAGCAGTCCCATAATATCGGCGAGATTGCCGGAAGTTTCGGCGGCCTCGACGAGCATTATATCAACCGGGCGAAAGACTTTGCGGTAGCGGCTCATAGTCTCGGCCAGGGGGTTGCCTTGTGAGACGCCATCGGCAAGGGCAAGAAAGGCTTTTCGCATTCGCGGATCCAGTCCCGGGGCGATGGTATTGAGCGAACGCAGCAGCGGCACACCGGCATCCAGCATGGTGTACAGATTGTGATAGGCCATGGCACGTGTATCAGGCACTGTTGTCTCCTTATCGGACTGTTATCTGAAAGTAGACTCTCTGTCAACAGCCGACTTCTCACAGCTTAAGAATAACCGGCCCGATCAAGACTGTCAATAAGTTTAGCAGTGCGGCCGGAAAGACTTGACTATGGCACTTGCGGACTTATAATTGCCAGCTATAGAGCATGGACTCGCATCGGGGAGATGTTGAAGGTTCAATTTCAGTTGAAGATGGACAGGGAGAGATAATTGTGCCGAGTTGCCGGAGAGGCCGTAGCAGGGGTCTCGATCAGATGTGTGGCAGTTGAGGTGCTATCCGTGTGACCTGAATAATTTTTGAAAGGAGTTGAAATGAGTGTAGATATAAACGCCATTCTAAACAAAATGTACGAATACCTGGCTACTTACTGGCTGCAGGTTGTCGGGGCGATCATAATCTTTGTCGTTGGGCGTTGGGTCGCAAAGATCATTTCCAGGCTGGTCGGCAAAGTCATGACCAGGGCCAAGATAGATTTGACTCTGGTCAATTTCGTACAAGATCTGTGCTATGTTGCATTGCTGGCGTTTGTTGTAATCGCTGCATTGGAGAAGCTGGGTGTGAACACGGCGTCATTTGCCGTCGTTGTCGGGGCTGCCGGCCTGGCAATCGGTTTTGCCCTGCAGGGTTCTCTGGGTAATTTTGCAGCAGGGGTTATACTGATTATTTTCAAGCCCTTCAAAGTAGGCGATTTCGTGGAGTTGGGCGGCAAGATGGGGACTGTAAAGGAGATTCAGATTTTCAATACTATTCTCAGCTCGCCGGACAATGTGCGCGTCATAGTCCCGAATTCCCAAGTGACAGGCAGCAACATAATGAACTACACGGTCAACGGCACAAGGCGGGTCGATATGGTCGTGGGTGTCTCCTACAGCGACGATCTTAAGAAAACTCGCCAGGTTATCGAGGGCGTTCTCGCGGCAGACAGCAGAATTCTGAAGGACCCGGCTCCCACTGTGGCGGTTTTCGAGCTTGGAGACAGCAGCGTTAATTTTGTCGTTCGCCCCTGGGTGAACTCCGCCGATTATTGGAGCGTTCGTTTCGATACGATCAGAGACGTCAAGCTTGCTCTCGATAAGAATGGCATAACAATACCTTTCCCGCAGCGCGATATTCATATGAAGAGCGGAGCACCCAAGGCCTGATTTGCAGCCAGGGCCGTGGAGACAGAAGTTGTTCGGGCTGCAGGGCGTGTTACGAGTTTACAGGAGTTTTAACTAAAGGAAAATTACAATGCGTTTGCGAAAGCTGATAGTGTTGCTGATTGGCGTCCTGTTAACCGGTTTGAGCTATGGGGATGAGTTGGTTCTTAAGAATGGCGACCGTCTCACGGGTAAGATTGTCCGCCTTGTTGACGGGAAACTGGTTTTCAAGTCGGACGTTGCCGGTGAGGTGACGGTGGAGCTGTCGAACATACAGACTTTCAGCAGTGACGAGCCGATCACGGTCAATCTCAAAGACAAGACCGGCTTCAATCAGAAAGTCCTGGGCGCCGGCGCCGGCCGCTTCGGTGTCGAAGGCAGTGATTTGTTGGAGGCTCAGGAATTCGTGGTAGCCGACATAGTCTCGATAAATCCGCCGATAAAGCCGATACCGAAGTGGACAGGAGATATTTCCGCCGGGATCACTTCGACCCACGGCAATACCAAGACCGAGATGATCAGCGCTAACGCCAATTTCTCAAAACGCACCGAGAAAGACCGGACCATGCTCGGGGCAGATTATGCAAAGGGTGAACAGGAAGACCCTGATACGGGCCAGACGGTGACTATCGAAGACTGGTGGAGGGCAAGGGGCAAGTACGATTACTTCTTCGGCGAGAAGAAGTACGGCTACCTGGACGGGCGATATGAAAAGGACGCCGTCGCCGAGCTGGACCGCCGAGTGATAGTTGGTGCCGGTGGCGGCTATCAATGGATCGAGTCTGAGAACATGAACTTCTCAACCGAACTCGGTCTTGCCTCTCTTTACGAGAAGTTCGACAACCAGACCGAAAGCAACAGTGAGATGTCCTTTCAGGTTGGCTACAATTTCGACAAGAAGCTAAGGAAGAACATCAAATTTACGCATGATCTGACATTCTATCCGAGCATCGATAAGTTTTCGGATTACTTTCTAACATCCACCGCCGGCGTGCGGGCCGACTTCACCGAGAAGATTTTCATGACGTTCAAAACAATCTTCAATTACGATGAAACGCCGGCAGTCGGCGCCCATAAGACCGATGTCAAGTACTTCCTGGGCATCGGGTATCGTTTCTAAAAACAGGAGCAATGAAGAAGCTGCCCGCCGGAGACAAGGATGCTTCGGAGCCTTCCGGCAAAAAACTGCACGTGGACACTCTTGAAATAACGAACGCGAACGTCAAAGTCAAACTGCTGCCCGTACCCGGCAAAGCCGATACGCTTACGCTCAAGCTCGCCCCTATCAGGATGACCAACCTTGGCGGCGAGAATGATCTCGATACCGTCGGTTTGTCCCGCACAGTCCTGCTGGCCATCGCCGGAGGGATCGCCGAACAAGGGGCCGATGTGCTGCCGAAGGAGATGTTGGGCTCTATCGCAACCGAGCTGAAAAAACTTGGCGGACTGCCGGACGTCCTGGCGGAAACAGGCGCAAAAGTCCTGGGTGCCGGCGCCGACGCCGGGAAGGGGGCCGGCGAGGGGGTGATCAAAGGTGTAGAGGACGTCGGCAAGGGCGTTACCGAAGGCATCAAGGGCCTGTTCGAGAAAAAGAAAGATTAGAGACGGCGGTCACTTGCCCGACTGCAATTCGAGAGCGATACGTTCGACATCGGACCATACGCGGAAAAAGTTCTCGGCGCAAATCTTCTTTATGTCCTGCTCAGTGTATCCTTTTTTCAGAAGCTCGCCGATCAGGTTCGGATAGCAGGATACGTCCTTCAAGCCGTTGGGCAGATTGTCCCCCACGCCGTCGAAGTCGGAACCAAGGCCCACGTAGTCTATGCCGACCAGTTTCACAACGTGGTCGATATTTGCAACGACGTCTGCAATGTCGGCATCGCCGACCGGGTTGGCCCTGAGGTATTCTTCGGCGTACTCATCTCTCTGCCCGCCTTTTAAATTATGAGCCTTCGCATATTCCGCTATGTGCTTTCTTCGCTCTGCGGACTTCTTGTTCACTTCTCCGTTCACGAACATCGAGCCGAAGTTTATCTGGATGACCCCTCCCTTTTTCGCCAGCAGTTTTATCATCTCGTCATCCATATTTCGTTCGTATCCCGGAGTAAAATGCCGGCAGCACGAATGCGTAGCCGCCACAGGCGCCTTCGACAGACTCATTATTTGGTAGAAAGTCTTGTCTGAAACGTGCGAGACATCTATCATAATGCTCAGGCGGTTCATTTCCGGTACGACTTCCATGCCGAAGGGACTCAGGCCGTTCCATTTCGGCCCATCGTCGAAGGATGAGTCACAGATGTGGTTGTTCTTGGAATGCACGAGCGTTATGTAGCGGACTCCGCGGTCGTAGAAATGCTTGAGGTTGGCGAGATTGCCTTCGATGGCTGAGCCGTTCTCTATTGCTATTGCCAGGGATATCCTGCCGGCGCCGAACTGCTTTCTTACATCTGCGACCGAGCGGGCCATGACGAACTTGTCGGGCCAGGTCTCAGCCCAGCCCTGTATCATGTTGATCGTCTCGTCGGCATAAGCACGGGCGCCACCTTCTTCCTCATATTCGGCAGGGACGTAGGCGGCCATAAATACGGCGTCGAGGCCTCCTTCTCTCGCCCTCGGGTAGTCGAAGTTGCCGCCTGTTGTTCTCTGCGAGATGTCTTCCGTCTTCTTGCGGATGCGGTAGGGCACATCCTGATGCGTATCGACAATGATAATTTTATGGGCCAGCTCGTTTGCTTTCATCTTCAGTTCACCATCCGCCGCAGTTGCGACCCCTCGCAGGCAGCAGACAAGCAGCACTGCCGACAACAAAGTCACAGCTCGCGGCGTAATTTTCCTGTAATCGTTCATTTCTCCTCTGTTAGCTCGGCCATGAGTTCGCCCATGGCCTTCAGGGATGACTCGTAGATTCGGTTCGAGTAGCTTGCCAGCACCTGTGCCGCCGCCGTCTTGTCAGCCGTGTAGAACCGGCAAGCCACGTCTTCAATCCCTCTCTGCCCGGCGAGGGCCTTTGTCTCGACCTGCCCGGCCAGCGCCTTCATCCGTGCGATGGTTTCGGCGGGTGCGTTGCCGACTTTGTCGCGAAAGTTAGAGAACGTCCAGAACGCCTGGAGCGGATCGACCTTGAAAGGAGGATTCACCTTGTCGTCGTAGAAGCTCTTTGAAGGTCTCTGCGATTCCGAGGAAAATCCCGCAGGGAAATCGGAAATGCCGAAATGGAAAGGAATATAGAAAGAAGTGCGCGGGCAGGCGAGGCACGCCCAGTAAACTATGCCGACATCGAGAGGCACGTTCCTTCGCAATTGCGCCACGAAACTGGTCTGCGTGGCCTCACTGCAAATTGGACGGCCAAGTTCCGCCGGACCTTCAGCCGGTGAATTATCATGTCGCAGAACCACCATGAGGTCGGCTGCGACTATCTTGCGCCGGGGGACGACCGAGAAGGGCAGCACCGATTCGGGAGGAATCGGCCTGGCCATCACGTATCCCAGTCCGGCCCTCTGTCGGCCGAGGTTGGATGGATGTGAAGCCGACATTGGATTGGCGTAAACCGCGGCGAAGTCGAACGGGCCGTCTTTCCCTGGGTCATACCAGCCCCTCGATGTGGCGTACGTGACGATATCATCCGAAGCGAGGAAGCGGTCCCCGTCGGACAGGTCAACATTGCGTATAGTGTAGGTGTTCGCCACCATTGCCACTTCGTTGTCGCTCACCCGCTGGGCCAGCCAATGTTTGCCGTTGACGACGCAGAAGAGCCAGCCTTCGTCCGGGTCGCAGATAACGTACGTCCGGCCTGAGTCAACGTAGCCGAACCTCTCGACGAGCCTTCCGGCCAGCAGGACGCCATCGCGTGCGGTCTTGGCCCGCTCGGCGACCAGTCGCCGCAGCATGTAGCCTATCCCGCCATCGGTGATTTCAGGCTTATCCTCCCGCGAAGGGCAGTTGTCCGATGTAACGCTTACGCCCCATTCGTTGATGTAGCTGTCGGAGAAAAGCATGCCCGGCATCTCCGACCATATATAGGCCCACGTCTGTTCGACTTGTTCCAATTTGCCGCCGTTAAGCAGTGTTACTGTTTCGCCGGGCGAGTGTTGCCTGCGCGGCACCTTGTGATGGTTCACGATTTGAGGCGCAGTGTCGTCTTCGTTGTGGGCCATGATCACGTACCCGTCTGCCGAGGCTTCCTTGCCCACCACTATGGAAAAGCATCCCTCGCACGGCGCCGGCGGTATAACGACTATCGAGGCGAGCACCGCGAGAACGGCAATCACGAATGCTCTGGTGATAGTTTTATTTGCCATCATATCGATCTTCCCTTCAGGATTAGCAATCATTTCAGACCGGCCGACCCCTTGACAATTTCGCCGGTGCCGCTGATGATACAGGTTACTGGTTCAATAATACACTATTACGCAAGAACGTAGAAGTCAAAAAGAATGGCCCCTGTATGCGGACCAGGCACAGGCGAACGCGCTGATTTCGAGGGGCGAATGGTCGGCGAAATTTACTGAGGAATGCTTTATGAAGCGAGTAGTTACAATACTGTGCTTTGCGATCCTGATAGCGGGTTTCGGTTGTGGACGGAAGGGTAACACCTCCGCCCCGGTGATAGGCATTACGAGCGTTTACAAAACCGATCAGCAGGGCAATTCCGCTCAAACGGTTGTGGATTTCGCCTATGTCCGGGCTGTTGCCGACAACGGCGGCATCCCGGTAGTCCTGCCGACTGTCGATGATGAAAAGATTCTACGGCGATACCTTGAGGAACTGGACGGCCTGGTGTTAGTCGGCGGAGCAGATATTCCCCCGTCGGCCTACGGCGAGCAGCCGCATGTGACGGTCGAGCCGCTGCCCGCCCAGCGGTACGATTTTGAGCGGAAGCTGATCGGCTTGTGGCTGGCCGGCGGAAAGCCACTCCTGGGCGTTTGTCTGGGGATGCAGTTCACGAATGTTGTTGCCGGCGGCACGCTCATACAGGACATACCTTCTCAGGTGGGCACTAAGACAGGCCACCGGGGCTATCACCAGGTCCACATCGAGCCGGGAACTTATTTGGCGGAGATTCTCGGCGCCGGCGAAGCTGCCGTTTACTCGAATCATCATCAGGCGGTGAAGGACGTGGCCAAAGGTTTCAAAGTCGTGGCCCACAGCGAAGACGGTGTTGTCGAGGCCCTCGAACGTGTCAACGGAGGATTCGGCCTGTTCGTGCAGTGGCACCCCGAACAGATGGACGACAAGCAGCACCGCGATGCAATCTACGGCGCCCTTGTTCGGGCATCGGTGTCGAGCAAATAAAACAGCCCACCGTGTGGCATTTGCCGCCGACTTCAAGAATATTCCAGCCTTGGCGGCTGTCGATCGCGGATAAGAACGCGGATTTACAGCCTGTAAACATCCGGCCGGCGATCGACTATGTGGCCGCCGGTGTTTGCCGGGGCTTTGGAAAGGTCTATTTCGGTGACGGTGTACATTTGACTTTCGTCCGTGTTGTTACAGACGACGGCTCCGTTCGGGCCGGTGATTAGAGCTTGTCCAGGGTGGGTAAATACTATGAAGATATCGTTTTCGTAGGAGCGAGTTCTCATCATGCACAGGTTCAAATCGCCGTGCATTCCGTATGTCGGATTGAAAATCACGCGTGCCCCCTTGAGCGTAAGCGTTCGCGACGTCTCGGGCCAGCGGCGGTCGGCGCAGATCATCACCCCGAACAGCCCGAAATCGGAGTCGTACACGTCGAGATACCTGCCCGGCGTATATTTGAGGTCGTGCTTCTGAAGATGAAGCTTGTCGTACATTCCCGCCAGGGCCCCGTTGCGGTCGTATATCAAGGCCGTATTGAATACTCCATCTCTTGCCCTTCTGGCACATCCGTAGATGGCCCATGCCTTGTTTCGCCTTGCCCAGTCTGAAACCGTCTGCGTGTACTTCGAAGTGAGAGGGTCGATTGCATATTTAACTATGTTGTCTTTTGTAACCGCTTCTTCGGTTGCCACATATCCATCGAGGAAACCCTCCGGGGTGACCACGACATCAACTTCTTCGCTTCTTTCGATGTCTCCGAGGATGCTCATCAGTTTCTCGTGGTTTGCCTCCAGAACGCCTTTCTCCGGATAGACTTTTATCTGCGCTACACGGATTTTGGAAATCTTCCGATTCGTCCGGGCTTTGGCTGCTGCCGGTTCGTTATTGCTGCTGTTGCCTCTGGTGTTTGTAACAAGAATCTGTGATGCGCCGATGCCGACGGCTCCGGCTGCTTTGAGAAATTCCCGCCTGTTTTGTCTCAACATGATTTGCCGCCTTCCTCTTAGTTCACGCCCTGATCGGCAAAGTGTCTCAGGTCAATTACCCATTCGGTCCAACTACTGCGAAGAATCGTAGAGCTTCCGGCCGTTCTGGAGGGCCTGTCGGTTGCGCATTTCCACGTCTTGACGCATGGCATAGTCCTGCTGGCGTTGTTGGTCTTTCAGACAGGCTTCAAATCCCGGCATGTCCGCTCTTGGACGTCGCTCCAGCATTAGTTTGCCGGCCTCGATGATTGCGAGTGCTTCGATGTACCCGGCGTCGCCGGTATCGTCGAATTTGGCCAGGCACGGGCTCAATCGAGGCCGATTGAAGCTTATCTGCGGCCCGGAATTCTTTGCGTGGTCGGCCAGTTTCGCAAAAGGCACGCCGGTCAGTTCGGTCA
>JBDREF010000432.1:0-3026 GCA_043820045.1 Planctomycetota bacterium
AATCGGCATTGGCACCAAAGGCAGTCCGGCCGCCGGCGGCGCAGGAACGATGTACTTCGACGACATTCGGCTGTACCGGTAGGTTTTCAAGAGACTATGAAAGCGGCAGGCAATTGAGCTGCCGATATAATGAGTGTGCACCAATCTGGGGCCTGTACTGATGCACTCGGTATAGGCCCCGGTTGTTTTGCTCAGAATCTGACTCAGGGCCACCAAAAGAAATGGTCTCGAAGAATAGACTCTCTGCTATGGGCCAAGTCGAGATCGTTCAAAGGCTGGCCCCTCAGGACCATTGCACGGCGCAGAATCGAACGCTGTGAGGGTTGATGGCCCTGTTGTAGTGATCAAGGCAACAGTAGTTGCAGCTTGTGATACAGCTCTCTCCCCACCCAGGCGTCCGTTGCGGCATATTCGATCTGTGCACGGGTCAATGTTCTTTTGGCCCAGTTTGAAGTTTGGGAATTCTTTGACACCCGGAATTCCAGCAACAGCGTGGCCAGCCCACGAAGACCGTGATTCATACAACCTGCCCGCTTGGCAAGTTCTCCCACATCCACAAATCCTGCAGGTTTAAACGGGGCCAACTTATTCAATTCCTGCACATCACGATCCAAAGCGACGCCCGCCTTAATGATCTTTGGATTGGCCAGCAGTCGACGTAAGGCCTTGGACAAACGGCAATGTCGCAATTGAAAAACGTAGGCCGCTTGCTCACCGACCAATTGCAGGACCGCAGGCAGATAGCTCTGCCCCACTCGAAACGTGGGCCGTGTTTCCGTGTCAAACCCCAGGACCTTCTCCTTTTCCAACTGCCTAACCGCCTGCTCGACTTGTTCGGATCTTTGAATCAAATGGATACGTCCCTGATATTTCCTAATCGGACGCGCATTAATCTGTTCCTTGGTCATCCGAGGCCATGCTGTGTCAGAAGACAAGTCAAATTCCTTGGGTGTATTCTGCTCTGTCATTGTTGAATCCGTCATCAGTTGTCTGAGATTTTTTCAGCCTTTCCTTTTGTGCCATACCACCACGGCCATCGATCACACATGTGATTCTTTCGGATCAAATCAACACCGTAATGGCCCCTTCCAGAACGGCGGTCAGGCGGGCCACAGGTGTGTCCTTTCGCAATAGGCCGTTTCCGATAATCGCCAAGGCGGAAATCCTCTGGCCGAACGTGAGGTTGTCGAAGCACTCGATCCCAAATTCATAATCGTCCAATGTACCCATGATTGCTTCGTCGAGCAGACCCGACAATGCCTCAGCAAAGACTATGGCTTCCGCTCCTTTGAGTATCCGTTCCCCCGTGTTCTGTTCGCCACATTCTGGGAGTACCAGTTTATGCAGGATGATGATATGGAATCTTAAGCACTTTCTTCCGAGACACCTGATCCCAATGAATACGACAGTAAGCCGAATGGTTATAGATACTCAAGAGACGCTTGCAGTTCGGAAACTTGCATTTCCTACCCTCAGGCGAAGTCTTCAGTGTTTTTCCCATCACGACTCCTATTAGGTAGATTTGCCAAACAGAGGACTACAGAGTTGTCTTCATCTGCGGCCTAAAATACTGTCTAACCTTTTATGCTCTCAATTATACCATATTCAGATGTCTTTTTCAAACAATCTTTCACAAAGGAGGTAAGGTGCCCGTAGAGGCTGTGGTTCGTGTTGCTGGGGGGCATAGAGAAAGGGCTGCAAGCGGATGCTCACAGCCCTTTTTACTCCCGTGTTCTGATAAAGTTGCCACCCCAACAGACCGATAAATAGTATTGGGAAGTCAAGTTCGTTTTCTTTAGACCTCAGCGAGGCAGCGTGGTCCACCGGTCTCCCCCCCAGCCGGAACCAGCACCTCGCTTTTTTGACGCGCTAAACGGAGGGGGGTAAATCAAGTGCCTTTTGGTCTAAACTCGCCACAATACCCATGTGGCTTGACGTCGGGAAGATGTCGAACAAACTTCTCGTTGCCCGGGACACCGACCATAAACATTTGCGGAGGGTAACGCTGGCACTTGCCATGTCTGTTAAAGAATTCACACTCCTTGCACAGTTTGTCTGCACAGTTCATCCTGCACGTCACTTTCTGAACAGAATCATAGCACAAGCAGGAATCTCATCAAGGGATTCTTGCCGCGGGTACGGACCACCTAACACAGGCTCCGCAAATCTTCGAGAAAAAGGCTCGACGTCCAGACTTCCTCGACATGTGGGGGCCAAAGCGGAAACCTATGAAATCGCGCTTGCGCCAGCTTCGGCTACTGCATGGTCGTTTTCCACACTGCTGCCGGAGACACCAATAGCCCCAATGATTTCATTCTTGCTATTCTTTAGCGGCACACCACCCGGGAAAGTAATCAGCCCACCATTTGAGTGCTCAATGTTGTAAAGCGGCCCACCTGGTTGTGAGAGCTTTCCTATCTCGCCTGTCGGCATATCAAAGAAACGTGCTGTCTTGGCTTTCTTCATGGCGATGTCAATGCTCCCAATCCATGCTTCATCCATCCGAATGAATGCCTTCAGATTTGTGCCCGCATCCACCACCGCGATATCCATTTTCGTGTCGATTTCTTCGGCCTTGCTTAACGCAGCCTCAAGAATAGCCTGTGCCTGTTTCATTGTGATGTCTGCCATAGCATAACCTCCTTTAATTCGATATCTCCCATATGAACCACGCCCAGCTATGGTGCTGGGTTTCCTGATCCTCATCATAACGACTTTTATCGCTCGACGACAATCCATTTCGTGAACATTTTTCGGCTCTTCTTCAACACCTCTTCCCACGGTCGGCTGTGCACTTCGGTGACTGCGTATTTCTGCAAAAAAGCCCCTGCGTAGCGGAGGGAGAGGAAAAAGCGAGATATTCGCAGGGGCTTGAATGCCGTATTAGTAATCCTTAAAGCTTCTCATCCATTCTGGCCAGTCTTCCGGTTGCACGCCGCCGGCTGTGGTCCAGGGGTTTGCCATATTGAATCCGCGATACCAGTTGAGCGTCCATAGCTCCTTGAGCCCGATCGTTCTGACAGACC
>JBDREF010000433.1:0-8957 GCA_043820045.1 Planctomycetota bacterium
TTGCGGGCTTACACCACTGGAGGTAACGGCCAGGTTACCCGAACAATAGGGGTCGCCTTCGACATCGAGCCGTATGAACATCCGATTTTCAACTACGGCCTTGCAACAAAAGGACCTCTTTGCTATACCGGCAACCCCACTATGACCGCGGCCAATGCCGCATGGGAAGCGGACATGTACATCGAGAGTTCGGCCAATCCCGTGGCACTATTTGTGGCAGGCAACACAAAGTTCGCCGGCGATGTCTTGATCGGAAATCCCCTGGCCAATGCGGACTTTGGTGGTGATGTTCTAATAGGCGGCGATCACGGGCAGCCTGCCATAGACAACCATGTCTCAATAGGAGTCGAACCGGTGGAGTTTCCCACCCCTGACACCGCACGTTTCCAGCCGTATGCTACAGGAATAACTATCGATTCTTCGACCGATTTAAGTGCTCCCGGCGCGAACATTCTTGTCAACGCAAAAATCGCTGCCGGGACAAATCCCGTCTTCCCCAAAGGTGTGACCATACAAGGAATCTTACTAATCGAATCACCCAATGTTGTCACATTTGACAATGTGGCCCTTCAAGGCATCATCGTTGGCGAAGGTGATTTGACGGCCGATCCCGTTACGGACAGAATCGACATCCTGGGCAACTTTGCCAGTGGGTCTTATCCAGCGGGCGCTGAATTCGACGCAATCCGCGGCGAAGTCGGCTCATCGATAGTAGCTCCGGGCTTTGCCATGTCATTCCAAGGCAATTTCTCCACTTTGGAGGGAGTTGTCGCCGTAAGCGGCGTCCGCTTTTCCGGCAACGTAGCTGCCCAGATCAAAGGCACTATTATTAATTACTCCGACACCCCGATGATAATAGAGGGCAATGCATCAATGAACTTCGACCGCGCTGGCAGCACAAAGATCCCTGCCGGCTTTGACACTCTTCGTGTACTGACGTACAATCCGTCTTACTATGAGGAGCTTGCTCTCTAATCTATCCGGCCGCGCTCTCATCGAATGTATGCGCCAGAATAATCGGAGGAATATGTTTCCGACCGGATGCCGGGACGGACAGACGCAGGTTCGCATCTCATAGTGTCACCAACTTACCCTGATTACGTTTCTCGGCTGCGCTTAAATCACAACTGTTTTCTGATTTAGCGCTTTATGCCGACCGTTTACCACACTATAATAACTACTCCGATGGTTTCTTAAGCTGAGATTCTGACTGAAGGCTCGGGGGCTTTTCTGTCAGGTTTCGGCATGTTGGTTTTGGACTTTACGCGTTATGGCAAGTGAAATCAAAAATTTGTCGGCCTTTGGAGGCGATTGGCTGGCCGAATCGCTGGCAGAGGAACCACCGAGCATCGAGCCGCATTTGTACGATGGCCACGACCACCTGCGCGACAGAAAAGGGAAATTCATACTTCCCGAGGTGATCGGCATCCTGCCCATTAGAAATGCAGTTGCCTATCCAGGCACAGTTACACCGTTGGCCATAGGCAGAAAAGCAAGCAAGACCCTGCTTGCCGAGGCCACACCCAACGAATCAGTCATCGGACTGCTGACGCAGCGCAATCCTGAAACCGACAGGCCGGATTTCAACGACCTTTATTCAGTTGGAACTGCCGCCACCATACTGAAGGTCACGAAATTGCCCCAGGGCTCGATACATGTTCTGGTCCACGGAATAGCTCGTTTCAAAGTATTGGAAAAGGTAGCTACGAAACCTTACCTTAAAGCCATGGTCGAGGCGCTCGCCGTCAAGATCAGGATGAGCAAGAAACTCCAGGCGCTCATTGTCAGCGTCCGCCAGGCGGCAAATCGGGTAATAGAATTGAGCCCCAACGTCCCCGAAGATGCCTCGATACTGTTGGAAAATATCGAGGACCCTTCCGCCCTGGCCGATTTCCTGGCGGCCAACCTCAGCCTTGAGATCGAAAAGAAGCAAAAACTACTCGAGGAACTCGATGCAACCAAGCGACTTGAAGAAATATCCGTTGCCCTGGCGAACCAACTGGAAGTTCTTGAGTTGAGCCACAAAATCCAGGGGCGTGTGAGAGAATCCATAGACAAGAATCAGCGTGAGTATTTCCTCCAGGAACAGTTGAAGGCTATCCAGACCGAGCTTGGCCAAAAGGACGTAAGAACCGAAGAGCTGAAGCTAATCGGGCAAAACATCGCAAAAGCCCGGATGCCCGCGAAGGTCGAGCAAGAGGCCTTGCGCGAATTGGACAGACTGAGCAAGATGTCGGCGGCTTCGCCCGAATACAGCGTGATTCGTACATACCTGGATTGGGTCTGCGAGCTGCCCTGGTCGCTTCAGACAAAGGACCAACTCGATATCAACAAGGCCCAGCGAATCCTGAACGCAGACCACTACGACCTGCGCAAGGTAAAGAGACGCATACTCGAATTTCTGGCCGTACGCAAGCTGAATCCGGCGGGCAAGAGCCCCATACTGTGTTTCGTCGGCCCACCCGGAGTGGGCAAGACATCGCTTGGCAAATCCATCGCCCGAGCAATGGGAAGACAGTTCGTTCGAATATCGCTCGGCGGCATAAGAGATGAAGCCGACATCCGAGGACATCGAAGAACCTATATTGGAGCCCTGCCGGGGCGAATACTGCAGGAACTGCGAAAGTGCGGCAGCAAGAATCCAGTGTTCATGCTCGACGAATTAGACAAGATTGGCAGCGATTTCAGGGGCGACCCGGCAAGTGCACTGCTCGAAGTGCTCGACCCGGAACAGAACGCCAGCTTCACCGATCACTATCTCGACCAGCCGTTCAATCTGTCTTCCGTGATGTTCATCGGCACAGCGAATTATACCGAGCCCGTCCCGCCGGCGCTGCGCGACAGGATGGAGGTCATTGAGCTGCCAGGCTACACCGAGGCGGAAAAGCTCAATATTGCCAGGAAATATCTCATCCCGCGTCAACTCAAAGAGCACGGCCTGGGAAAGAACCGCTGTACGATCAAAGACGAGACTACGCTTGAAATAATCGAAGGCTATACCCGTGAAGCAGGCGTGCGAAACCTCGAGAGGAACATCGCAGCGGTTTGCAGAGCCGTAGCGACAGAAATCGCCAGGGGCAAAAAGAGACGAGCCACTATCGGTAAGAAAGACCTTGCAAGGATCCTCGGGCCCATCCAGTTCGAATCGGAGCTGGCCCTTAGAACCGGTACGCCCGGCGTCGCCACCGCATTGGCTTATACGCCGGTCGGCGGCGAACTGCTCTTTATCGAATCTGCATTTATGCCGGGCAAAGGCAATTTACAACTGACAGGTCATATCGGCGAGGTGATGAAGGAAAGCGCCCAGACTGCCTTCTCCGTCGTAAAGGCAAATGCCGGGGAACTTGGAATTGGCGCTGATAGGTTCGGCAAATTCGATTACCACATCCACGTCCCCGCAGGAGCAATTCCCAAGGACGGACCGAGTGCCGGCGTGGCAATGTTCGTCTCGCTCGTGAGCCTGCTTCTCGACAAATCGGCCCGTCCGGACGTGGCGATGACCGGCGAGATCACCCTCCGAGGGCTGGTCCTGCCCATCGGCGGTCTCAAGGAGAAAATCTTAGCCGCAAAACAGGCCGGCATAAAAACCGTCATTCTGCCGGCCAGGAATAAAAAGGACCTGCCTGATGTTCCCAAAGAGGCGAAGAAAAGCGTCAAGTTCGAATTCGTCAAAACCACAAAGGAAGCACTCAAAATCGCTGTCGGCATCTAACAGGCCTGAGAACTTTTGAAGAGACGCAAACACGCTTTAGTCGATTCAAACGCTATCTGGTCACGTTGGACATCTGAAGGCTTGAGCAGCACCAATTCTTCTATTTCGCTCTTGTCAAAACTTCCGGGAGGTGCATCGAGCCTGGAATAGAAGAACAAATCACACGTGCAGTAAGGCACTCTTTTGTATTCATAAACGTTCGGGCAGGAAGCGAGGTATCTGATTGTTCCAACATCTATGTCCAGCTCCTCCTTGATTTCTCTCTTTACGGCATCTTCAGCGCTCTCGTTCGGGTCTATGAAGCCGCCGGGCAAATCCAGTTTCCCTTTGCGCGGCTCTTTACTTCTCCTGACCAGAACAATCTTGCCATCATATTCCAGCACAACGGCAACGGCCGCGGCAACATTGTGATAATACGTAAAGCGGCAGTCTTTGCAGTAGAACCTCTTAACGCCGTCAAATGATACGCCTTTTGAACCGCAAGATGGGCAATAATCGAATATCTTCATATCTTCCACAATCACATCAGGCCGGTACGGCGGCCTTATACGGCTCTTACAGCGTTGGTAATTCTCACAACATCCACCATCTCAGCTACATCGTGGACGCGAACAATTGAGACACCGGACGCAGCGCATAGAGCAACGGTTGCAGCGGTGCCGTATATCCGTTCGGCCGGATCCTTCTTACAGGTTATTTTGCCGATGAAGTTCTTGCGGCTTGTCCCGACGAGCACGCGGTAACCTGCGGCCACAAAGTTATCAATATTCTTCAAGAGCAGAAGATTATGCTCCAACGTCTTGCCGAAGCCAATTCCCGGATCTATGAAGATTCGCTCCTTTGCTATCCCGAATTTCTCCGCTCGCCTTGCCCGGTTCAACAGAAATTCCAGAACCTCAGAAACGACATCATCGTACTTCGGCTCAACTTGCATGGTTGCCGGCCTGCCCTGCATGTGCATTAGGATAACCGGCACTTCACGTTCAGCGGCCAATTTAGCCATCCGCTCATCACCCAGAGCGCTTATATCGTTCATTATGCCCGCCCCAGCATCCAGGGCGGATTCGGCGACTTCGAACTTATCCGTATCGATGCTGATTGGAACATCCGACCTTTCACAGAGTGCCTTTATGACCGGAACCACCCGCTCTACCTGCTCATCGGTCGGAACCGGCGCCGAGCCTGGCCGGGTGGATTCACCACCGACATCGATAATGGCCGCACCATCTGCGGCCATCTGCAAGCCATGCCCAACAGCACTTTCGCAATCAAGGAACCGACCGCCATCGCTGAAGGAATCCGGCGTGACATTCAGTATCCCCATTACAAGACAGCCCGCCGAAAAATCCAGCCTCCCTTCGGGCCATTCAAGGACGTCTCTGTAGGAACGTCCAGCTCTTGCCTTTTTATCCTTCACGTTCGACGTCCCTGAATCCAATACCCCTTAGCTTTCCCGCCAGAGTCGATCCGGCATCTTCGACAATGACCCTCGTATTCTGAAACTCTCTTCGGACCGGATAATTCTTCCGCAATCCGTCAAAAAACGCTCCCCTCTTTTCAGCGGGTTCATCCATAATCCGGCGCAGGGCGCCGTCATCCCGGTCGATGCTGTAAATCTGCCGAACCGCCATCGACAGCACTTCCTGCCCGCGAGCGGCTTTCGAATCCAGCTTCAACTGCGGCACCGCAGGTTCCGGCAGGAAATTCTCAACATCAAACTCCGGCTCAAGCCCGAAGTAATCACAGGCGGATTTGTAAATCATAATCATGCCCGCAATTTTGCCGTCCAGCGAATAGCCAGCGATGTGCGGCGTACCAATATCAACCATTTCCAGGAGCTTCGTATCGATATTGGGCTCGTTCTCCCATACATCAAGCACAACGGCCTTCAATCGCCCGAACCGCATGGCTGCCTCCAAGGCTCCGCTATCGACCGCACCGCCCCGCGAGGCGTTCACAAACACGCATCCGTCTTTCAACGATTCGAAAAAGTCTCTGCCGGCCAGATGATGTGTTTTGTCCGGCCCGTCAAACGTCAACGGCGTATGAAGCGTTATGAAATCACAGGCCAAAAGCTCTTCGAGCGGCAGATACTTCGCATCGCCTGTCTGTCTTTGCAGAGGCGGATCATTCAGGCGAACTTGCATGCCAAGGGCCGCACACTTTTTCGCTACCCTGCCGCCGACATTGCCTACACCTATAATGCCAATCGACTTTCCCTCCAAATCGATGTCATATTTCCGCCCGACTTCAAGCAGCCCGGCGATGACATATTCGGCGGCCGAATTGGCGTTAGAGCCAGGCGCCGATGCAAAGCCGATATTGTTCCGCCGAAGGCAATCCATATCGACATGGTCGAAGCCAATCGTGGCCGTACCAACAAAGCGTACCTTGCTGCCGGCAAGCAAATCGGCGCCAACTTTCGTTATGCTGCGGACCAGCAGGACATCGGCATCGGCGAGTACATCCGGCCTTATCTGCCGCCCGCCGAGAACTGTAACTTCGCCAACGGAAGAAAAACACTCCGTGACAAAAGGAATATTCGCATCTGCAACTATCTTCATCATATTCGATAACTCGTGTTTAACTTTACGAAGCTACAGCTCAAAACCTGCAATCTCGGTCCCGCAGTCCGGGCATTTCGAATCTTGTATGCAGTTGGCCGCGATTCTGTAGCCGATACGTTCGATTAACAGCCGGCCGCAGTGGTAGCAGAACGTACTCTCGGATTTCACGCCCGGCACATTGCCGAGGTAAACATAACGAAGCCCGGCGGATTTGCCTATCTCATAGGCCCGCTCCAGACTGTCCGCAGGCGTGGGAACCGAATCCAGATACTTGTACTGCGGATGGAACCGGCTTATGTGCCAGGGGACATCCGCGCCGGCCTTGTCCACTATGAAAGCCGCGAGCCTTTTCAGCTCATCGTCCGAATCGTTTTCGTCCGGGACCAGCAGCGTCGTAATTTCAAGCCAGATATTCGTTTCTTTAGCGATGTAGGCTATCGTATCGAGCACGGGCTGCAACTTTGCCTTGCACAGCCGTTCGTAATAGTCCTCGCTGAACGCCTTCAGGTCAACATTGATCCCGTCGAGCCAACCGCTCGCGAGGTCGATGGCCTCGCGCGTCATGAAGCCGTTGCTGACGAAAACGTTCGTCAGGCCGCGCTCTCTGCCGATACGTCCGCAATCGTTACACAACTCCATAAAGACCGTCGGCTCGGTATAAGTGTAAGCGATACTCTTGCAACGGCTGCGAACGGCCGCCTCGACAATCTGCTCCGGCGGTATCGCTTCTCCATCGATTCGCCCTTCCTCGACCGCGGGCTGGCTTATCTGCCAGTTCTGGCAGAACTCACAGCGGAAATTGCACCCCATAGTCGCAATGGAGAAACTGCGCGAACCGGGCTGGAAATGAAACAACGGCTTCTTCTCGATCGGGTCTGGATTGGCTGAACAGACCTTGTCGTAAGTCAACGCGTACAAAACACCGTCTATGTTCTTGCGCACGGCGCACCGTCCCAGCTTGCCCCCGGCAATCACGCATCGCCAGTTACACAGCTTGCACCGAATTTTATCAGCCTCTCCATGAGGCTCCCAGAGCACCGCTCGCTTGAGATTCTCTTTTGCCGGTCCCATGCTTGATCTTCCGGAAATCAGTTTACTTTCAGATGTGTAATATATATGATAAGCGGAAGAAAATCAATTTAACAAATCGCTCGATTGAGTATGGCTTTGGCATGGAAAAGGTAAGCAGGATTTTGGGAGACCGTCCGGAATGAGCATATTGTCCGCCATTGGAAACACACCGCTTGTCGAATTAAACGCGCTGAACAGCAGGAAGTCACGGGTAAGAATCTTCGGAAAGCTGGAAGGAAGCAATCCCGGCGGCTCCGTCAAGGACCGACCCGCGTACTGGATGATAAAAAAAGCAGAGGAATCCGGCCAACTCACCGGCGGCAAAATAATTCTCGAACCGACGTCGGGTAACACCGGCATCGCGCTTGCTATGATCGGGGCCGCAAAAGGATATCCGGTCAGGCTTTGCATGCCCGCGTGTGTAAGTATAGAACGGCAGCACATCCTGCAGGCCCTTGGCGCCGATGTTGTGCTCACCCCGGCCAAAGAAGGCACCGATGGTGCTATCCGAAAAGCTCATCAACTCCTCGACGCCGAACCGGACAAGTACTATATGCCCAACCAATTCCAGAATGAAAACAATGTTCTTGCCCATTACGAGACTACGGGGCCTGAGATCTTTTCTCAGACCGAGGGGCTGATTGACGTCTTTGTCGCCGGCATGGGTACAACCGGAACGCTGATGGGCGTGAACAGGTTCCTCAAGGAGAAAAAGCCCACCATCAGAACCATCGGCGTTGAGCCCATAAAAGGACACACGATCCAGGGGCTCAAGAATATGCAGGAGGCCATTGTCCCGGAAATCTACGATCGAGAGATGCTGGACGAGAAAATCACCGTTGAAGACGATGAAGCCTTTGAAACAACGAGGCTGCTGGCAGCCAAAGAAGGGATTTTCGTCGGGATGTCCAGCGGCGCAGCCGTAGCGGGAGCCTTGCGAGTAGCAGAGAAAATGACTTCCGGCACCATCGTGGTAATCCTGCCCGACCGCGGCGACCGATACTTAAGCACCACATTGTTCAGATCAATATGCGCCAAGTGCCCCCCTTAATCAGACGCCCGCAAAAGGAGGTCAAAGCCTATGGCAATTCACGTGAAACTGACTGACATAGTAGACGGCCTGGAATCCCAGTCGGACGAAAGCCACTCATTCCTGAACAAAAAGACCGGCGAGGTGGTCTTTATCACCGACGAGGAGCTAAATGCCGCCGAAGAGAATGAGCCTGTTGAAGATTTCCCCGATTGGCAGCAGGACCCGGTTAGAATCGCAAGAGAAATCGTAGCCGAAACCGGCGATTATATCCCCCTGCCCACGAAGTTCGACATCGATGAATACAGGATTATGGAGAGTTTCTGCCTGTCCCTCGAAGACCCTGAAATCTCCGATGCTTTGTACGGCCTAATAAGCGGCAGCGGCGCCTTCCGGCGATTCAAAGATGCGATACACCAATACGACATCGCGGACAAATGGCACAGCTACCGCAATAATGCCCTAAAAGAAATCGCCATCGAATGGTGCCGGCAAAACAATATCGAGTTCGACGACGTGCAACCTCAGAATTAAGAGTATAATGTCGGCCTCGGAGAATCTTTATGCAGGGGTGGAC
>JBDREF010000434.1:0-15864 GCA_043820045.1 Planctomycetota bacterium
TGCCTGGACGCAATGGCGTATAGACCTTCAACAGTTTGCAGACCAGGGTATCAACCTGAGCGACGTTGACAGCATCTCAATCGGCGTAGGCGACAAGAACAATCCAGGTATTGGCGGCTCGGGCGAGATGTTCTTCGACGACATCGGACTATATCCGGAACTAGACGCCGCCACGGAGTAAATGTTGGTGAAGAACTGAAGAATCCGAGGATTCGTACCAGTCGGGGGCCTGTGTTTCGAAATTCAGCACAGGCCCCGTTTGTGTTCTCGCATCCGGTCCCGGCTACTCATCCTCTCCCGGCTCGTCTCCGTGGAGAATCGGCCCGGCTCGCCCGGATTGTTTTTCCCCTTGCCATTGGCCTTAACCGGGGCTACAATGCCTGCCCGAAGTCTGAGTTTATCCCGGGCCTCGCACCCTTGCCTCCAAAGGGCGGGGCGCACCGGGAGAAGTAAAGTAAGGATTTTCAGGAGTTAGACAATGATTAAGGTTCTTATCACGGACAAACTTGCACAGGAAGGTATTGATTTGCTCAACTCCACAGAAGGGGTCGAGGCAGTGGTCAAAATCGGCATAAGTGAGGATGAACTGTCTCAAATCATCGGCGAACATGACGGCCTGATTATTCGCAGCGCCACAAAAGTGACCGCGAAGGTTTTGAGCAATCCGGGCAAACTCAAAGGAATCGCTCGGGCGGGCGTGGGTGTGGACAACATCGACATCCCCGAAGCCACCAGAAAGGGCGTTCTTGTGATGAATACACCCGGCGGCAATACCCTCAGTGCCGCCGAGCATACGATGGCTCTGGTACTTGCGATGAGCCGAAATGTCGCGGCCGCCTGCACCAGCCTCAAGGGCGGCGCCTGGGACAGGAAGAAATACACGGGCAACCAGTTGAACAACAAGGTGCTCGGCCTGATCGGCCTGGGCAGGATCGGCATGGCCGTAGCGAACATGGCGAAGGGCTTCAATATGAAAATCTTAGGTTACGATCCGTTCGCCGCCCCTGCCGACGCCGAAAAACTCGGTATTGAAATGACCGATTCTTTAGAGAAGATTTATCGAGAAGCCGACTTCATCAGCGTTCACGTGCCGAAAAACGAGCAGACGCTGAATATGATCGGCGCCGAGCAGATTCAGATGATGAAGCCGACCGTTCGCCTGGTCAACGTGGCGCGGGGCGGGATCATTAACGAAGACGCCCTTTACGACGCGCTCGCCAACAAGCGCATCGCCGGGGCCGCATTGGACGTGTTTCCGAAGGAGCCGCCGGAGAACACACGTTTCAGCGAGTTCGAAAATTGCATTGTTACGCCGCACCTCGGAGCCAGCACTGAAGAGGCCCAGATAGAAGTCGCCGTCGAGGCGGCCCAAATCCTCGTTGACGCCATCAAAGGCGGTCCGGTCAGAAATGCCATCAATGCCCCGTCCACCGGCGGCGCCCTGCCGCCGATTGTGAGTCAATACGCCAAGCTGGCGCGGCGGATCGGGACACTGGCGAGCACTATCGGGCCCGGACAAATCAAGGAGATCGAGGTTCAGTATCGCGGCTCAATCGCCGAACTGGCCGTCGAGCCGGTTACACTGAACTTTGTGATCGGACTGCTGCAGAAGCATTTCGATATGCCGCTGAATATGGTCAACACGCCGGTTCTCGCCAAAGAACGCGGAATAAGCATAGATGAGACCAAGAACGCTGAGATTAAGGACGTCGCTTCCAGCTTCAGCGCCAAAGTTGTAACCAACAAGGGCTCGCGCACCGTGACGGGATCGGTGTTCGGCGGAACGCTGCTGAGAATCATCGAAATAGACGGCTTCAATATTGAAGTAACACCTCAGGGAAGCGTGCTGGTCATCTTCAACGACGACAAACCCGGCGTAATCGGCGCAGTCGGGACCGTGTGCGGCAAGCACAATATCAACATTTGCACGATGGGCGTCGGACAGAAACCGGCGGAGCAAAAGGCGATGCTTGCCGTCAGTCTCGATAAGGAGCCGGACGAAAAAGCTATTGAAGAACTTGGTAATCTTGAGTTCGTAAACGAGATTTACGTCTGCAAACTGGACTGATTCGCGGCGATTGATTCCTGAGACTCAACTGGGGTTTTCGCTATGGCCGAGCAGCTAATCATAAGTGTCAGCGGAATGCGCGGCATCATCGGCGAAAACCTGACCGCACCCGTCGCCGTTGAGTACGGCTGCGCGTTTGGTATGTTCCTCAAAGAGAGCCGCTTTGAGTCCCAAAACACAGGACAGAAAGACAGGCTGTCGGTCTGCATAGGCAGAGACTCCCGGCCGAGCGGCCTGATGCTCGTCTCTGCCGTCGCAGAGGGCCTGTGTACAGCCGGAATTGACGTAGTTGACCTGGGGATCGTGACCACGCCCGGCGTCGGAATTGTACTGAGAGACCTGGGTTGCGCAGGCGGAGTGGTTATTACCGCCTCCCATAATCCGGTTCAATACAACGGCATAAAGCTTCTCCTCGGCAGCGGCACCGCCCCGCCGCCCGAGTCGGCAGAGCGAATCAAGCAGTATTTTCTTAACAGGAATTTCTCGCCCGTCGATTCGAGCCTCCGTGGCACGTTGACCTCCAGCAAGCAGACTGACGCCACCCACATCGCCAGGGTCCTGGCGATTATTGACAAAGAGGCTATCGCTGCAAAAACGTTCAAGGTCGTTCTCGACAGTGTCAACGGAGCGGGAGGACGCGTCACGAAGAAGCTGCTGGTAGAGCTTGGCTGCGAGATTGTCGCCATAAATGACGAGCCTACCGGCGTTTTCCCCCACGAGCCGGAGCCGACCGCGGAGAACCTGACGGGTCTTTGCGACGTGGTAAGAACCGAAGGGGCGGATATCGGCTTTGCCCAGGACCCCGATGCCGACAGACTGGCAATTGTCGACGAGAAGGCCAACTACATCGGCGAAGAATACACTCTCGCCCTCGCGGCGAAGTACATCTTCAGCAAGAGGAGCGGCAACGCGGCTACAAATCTATCGACTTCGAGGATGATTGACGATATCGCCAATAGGGCCGGCGGCCGGGTTATCCGCACGGCTGTCGGCGAGGCCAACGTTGCTGCAGCAATGGTCGAGCACGATTGTATCATCGGCGGAGAGGGCAACGGCGGCGTGATCGACCTGCGAGTCGGGCCGGTCCGCGACAGCCTTGTCGGGATCGCTCTCGTCCTGCAATTGATGGCTGAAACGGGCAAGACAGTAAGCCAACTCGCCGCTGAAATCGGCGGTTACTATATGAGCAAAAACAAATTCGTCGCCGACCAAACCCAGGCAAGACGAATATTGGACGCGGCCAGGAAAGCTTTCTCCGAAGCAAGACTCGATACGACCGACGGCTGTAGATTCGATTTCGACGGCGGCTGGCTGCACCTTAGAGCCAGCAATACCGAACCTGTGATGCGAATTATCGTAGAAGCAAAGGACCGTCAGGCCGCACAAGGATACATCGACCAGGTGAAAACTATTCGGGCCAAAGCATCGGAACTCTTATGAAAACCGGGAAGCAAGAAACTGCCGACAGGCAGATAAAGGCGATTACGTATTTAGGCATCTTTATCAATATCGCCCTCTCAGCTATAAAGATCGTAATCGGCCTTTTCGCCGCTTCTCTGGCATTGGTGGCCGACGGAATCCACTCGCTTTCGGATTTGGTAACCGATGTGGTTGTACTGTTGGGCCTGCGGCTGGGTTCAAAAAAACCCGACCAGACGCATCAATACGGCCATGGCCGGGTGGAGACTCTTTCTGCGGGCTTAGTAGCCCTGGTACTGATAGTTGTCGGTGGAATAATGATTTACTATGCCACCATGGCTATCGCGAGAGATGAAGTCGCCACCCCGCGGCTCGCAGTTCTCGTAGCTGCAACAGTGTCGATTGCCGCCAAGGAATGGTTGTACAGAGCCACCCGAAAAATCGCAATCCAGTCTCACAGCCCCGCGCTTTATGCGAACGCATGGCACCATCGCAGTGATGCTTTAAGCTCAGTGGCGGTCGTAATCGGGTCCATATCCCTGGCATTCGGCTTCGGCCACGGAGATCAGGTTGGCGCCATTACAGTCGGCCTGATGATTATTTGGGTCGGAGTCAAAATAATCGGCGATTGCCTCCGCGAGCTGACGGAAAGCGCCATCGACTCCGATACGATAGAGCACATTAAGCAGATAATAAACGCGGACTCATCCATACGCCAGTGGCATAAACTTCGCACACGCAGGGTCGGAAGGGAAGTTTTCCTCGACCTTCACATTCTCGTGGACCCGGATTTGAACGTGACCGCAGCCCATGAAATCGCGGAGCGTCTGGAAAAAACGCTGGATGAGGAAATAACACTTCCGATTAACATCATCATTCACATCGAGCCAGACATGCCCGAACTCAGAAAGTAATATCACGTCCTCGCCCTGATTTGGCACATTATCGGACAATGCAAGTCTACGGAACCCATACAGGCTGTTTTCTGCAGAACGACTACAACACCTGCTGGCCCGGCACACTATTGCTCAGACGGCCATATTACCCAGATCCAGGTTCCGATAACACGATTATATGGAGCACGCAAGAAACACATAAAACAGGGTAAGTTTCTGTCCGATATAGGTGTTATGGTGCGAGCAAGGAGCAAAATATTAGCCGTAGATGACGACCCGATCGATATCGCGGTTATCGAGCGGTTGTTGAGTAGGAACAACTACGACCTCAGAACAACCACGTCGGGTGAACAAGCCCTGGAGGTGGCGGCCGATTTCCAGCCCGACGTCATTTTGCTCGACGTCATAATGTCGGGTATCAGTGGTTATGAGGTATGTCGCCGGATACGAGCAGATTCAAAGCTGCGGAACATGAAGATCATCATGGTATCCGGACTGGCAATGGTAACCGAACGCCTTCAAGGCTATGAGGCCGGCGCCGATGACTACATCACCAAACCTTATGACGAAGCCGAACTGCTGGCGAAGATCAAAGTGTATTTGCGTCTTAAGTCGGTTGAAGAGGTGGATCGGTTCAAGACAGATGTTTTGGCGTTGCTGAGCCAGGAAGCACGCATGCCGATTAGCAATTTAATCCAGCCGATCGAACTGTTGATGTCAACAGAGAATATGGACACAGAAGAGCAAAGGAGGCTCATCGAGCGGGTGCATCACGCCGCCAAACAACTCCACCACTTCTTTGAAAACGCCATGACCCTCAGCACACTGAAGTCCGGAGAATGGCAGTTCAATCCGGCTCCGACCAATCTGCGAGCTTTGGTCCGCGGGGCAATTTCCGATACTGCAACAGAGGCGGCGGAGCGGAAGATCAAAATAGAGGAAGAATTCAGCATCAGTCCGACTATCTGCCTCGACGAACAGGAAATCAAGCGAGTGATTTCGACAATGCTGGACAATGCCATCCGCTTCAGCCCGCTCGGCGGGACTGTGAGCGTTTGCGTTTCGAGTGACAATGAAGATGTGTACCTGAGCGTGACCGACCAGGGAGAAGGTATCGACTCCGACCGTCCCCAATCGGTATTCGATGAGTTCTCAGATGCGGATACTGACCGCCGTTCACAAGGCCAGGGCTTGAACCTGGCCATAGCTCGTCAAATCGTGTTGGGACACAACGGCACAATCAGCGTGCAGAGCAAAAAAGGCTCCGGGGCTACCTTTACGGTGCGACTGCCCGCAACTTTAGCGTTAGAAGAAGCCCATTGCGAAAAATGACGGTCCTGCACGCATAACCACAGGCAACAGCATATTCCTGAATGAGCAATTCCGGCACACATGCGCAACCCGAGGTTCCCGTGTGCAAAATACATCAACCATCGTTCCATAAATTGTCGATATTAAGATAGATTGTTGTGATTTATGAGAGACTCATCGGAAAGGATTCTGCAATATGTCATTCGCCGAGCATGTGCTAAATCAGGCCAGACCCGACAGCGTCCATGAGATCGCCTGTCGGCCCGAGCGCCAGTACTACTCCCCCTCGCCTGTGGACTGGCGAGACGAGGTGCTTTACTTCCTGTTAGTGGATCGTTTCAGCGACGGGCGGGAGGACGATCGCCCCCTTCTGGACCGGCAGAACCTCCAACTCGCCCGTCCGACGCTGCCCGGCGGGGAGCCATGGCGCTGGGATAAATGGGCCGAATCCGGAGTGCAGCGCTGGCAAGGCGGTACCATCAGGGGCATACAATCGAAGCTCGGCTATCTGAAGAACCTCGGCGTTACGGCTATATGGCTCAGCCCCTTATTCAAGCAGCGGGGACACCTGAACACATATCACGGATATGGCATCCAGGATTTCCTGGATGTGGACCCTCGATTCGGCAGCCGTGAAGACCTTGTCGAGTTCGTAACAGCAGCCCACTGTGAAGGTATGCGGGTAATTCTTGACGTTGTTTTCAACCATTCGGGCTCCAACTGGCTCTATCGGCCTGAGACTCCCGGCGGCATGTATGAAGCTGTTTATAATACAAACGGCCGGTACCCCTTCGGAGCCTGGCGTGACGGCCAAGGTGAAACTGTCGGCGATATTGCCACTGGAGAAGACGGTGTCTGGCCCACCGAGCTGCAACATCAGGATTGCTACACGCGGGCGGGAACCGGCGACCTGGGAAAGGGCAAAATCGACGACCCGAATGCAGAACACAAACGTTCCGACTTCTGCGATCTTCGGGATTTCGATCTGGACCGGCCTTATGTCCTGAGCGATCTTTCAAGGTGCTATAAATACTGGATCGCCCTGACCGACTGCGACGGATTTCGCATTGACACCCTCAGGCATGTCACCGAAGAGCAGGCACGCAATTTTTGCGGCGCGATCAAGGAGTGCGCAGCCAATCTCGGAAAGCAGAACTTCCTGCTCGTAGGCGAGATCTCCGGCGGAGACTACGCGCAGAACTATTACCTGGACGCCCTCAACCGCAATCTCACAGCGGCGCTGGACATAGGGGAAATGTGTCCCATACTGAACGGCACTGCAAAAGGACTCAGGTCCCCCAGAGACTACTTCAGCGGTTTCAATCCAAACTCATCGGGCATGGGTTCGCACCGGAACCTGGGCCAGAGGCATGTTTCCATTCTCGATGATCATGACCACATCTATGGCGACAAAATTCGATTTTCAAGCGAGACATCCTGCGACCACCAGGTCATTGCCGGCGTGGCGATGCAGCTTTTCACCCTTGGCATTCCGTGCATCTACTACGGGACGGAGCAGGCCTTTGCCGGGCCGGAACCGTCCGAAAGGAAATGGCTGCCGCAGTGGAAGTGCTCGGACCGGTATCTGCGCGAGGCAATGTTCGGGCCGGAGTATCCGAGGGCGTCCGGGACGGACGGCCTGCACCATCTCGACATGAACCTGCCCGGTTTCGGTCCCTTCGGGACGGCGGGTCATCACTGTTTCGACCATAACAATCCCGTATATCGGCGCATCGCTGCGGCCGCGGGGGTTCGGAAAAGATATCCCGCTCTTCGCTGCGGCAGGCAGTATCTTCGCCGCACATCCTTTTTGAACAAGCCGTTCGATGTTTACGGTCCGGGAGAAATCGTCGCCTGGTCGCGCATACTCGACGATGAAGAACTGCTGTGTGTGTTGAACACCCACGGAACGGAACCAAGGGGAGCCGAGACAATAGTCGATGCCAGTCTGAACCCGGCCGACGACAGCGTCATGACGGTAGTGCTCAATACAGCCCAGGTAGCGGCTGGGGAGGAGTATGAAGGTTCGCATCCGGTCGGCTCGGCGGTCCGCGTGAACGGGACGGCGGACGGCAGGGCATTTGTCCGGATTCAAAGTATCTCGCCTGCGGAGGTCATTGTACTGGCAAATCATCCGTGAGGAGGCTCACGATTTTAGAAAGCTTTACAAGGGCGGATCGAATAGCATAATATATATGCTTCTGTCGAATATGACCTGTGTTTGGAAAGGCTGCCGGTTATTATGAATTTCGAGAGTTTCTTCAATCCAAAATCCGTCGCCATAGTCGGGGCCTCTCACCACAAGGGCAAAGTCGGGTACGAAATCCTGGCCAATATGGTTGGGGCTGGATACGAGGGGAAAATATTTCCGGTTAATCCCCAGGCGGACACAATTGCAGGACTGAAGTGTTATCCCGATCTCAAGTCCATCGGCGAGGTCCCGGAACTGGTGGTAATAATCGTTCCGGCTAAGATTGTTCCCGCAGTCATGCAGCAGTGTGCCAGGATAAGGGCCAAGTCGGTCGTCATAATCACCGCCGGCTTCAAAGAAGTGGGCAACGAGGGAAAAAAACTGGAGGAACAGGTCGTCAAAATCGCAAAGCAGGCCGGCATCAGGGTCATCGGCCCGAACTGTCTCGGATTGATAGCCCCGGCAAACAAGCTGAACGCCAGCTTCAGCGGAGACCTGCCTGCAAAAGGCGTGACCGGTTATATTTCCCAGTCGGGGGCCCTGCTGGCCGCTGTCATTGATATGGCCAATGCCAAGGGTATCGGTTTCAGCAAACTTGTCAGTGTGGGCAACAAGGCCGACGTAGACGAACTGGACGTAATGAAAGCTTTGGCGGAAGACCCGGACACTAAAGTCATCGCCGGATATCTCGAAAGTATCAACGACGGCAATGCTTTTGTCAGCCAGGCCGAGAAAGTTTCTCACGAAAAGCCCATACTGCTGATGAAACCGGGCGGCACAGAAGCAGGTGCAAAGGCGGCTTCATCACATACAGGCAGCCTCGCGGGTGACGACACCGCATACGAATGCGTGTTCGAGAGGGCGGGGATTATTCGCTGCGATTCACTCAAGTCGCAGGTCGATTATATCCAGGCATTTGCCAACCAACCGCTCCCTGGCGGAACAAACATCGCCGTCATCAGCAACGCGGGAGGAGCCGGAATCATGGCTGCCGACGCCATCGAGCGAAAAGGCCTTAAATTCGCGAAACTGACCGAAGACACCGTTGCAAAATTGGCGGCGAACCTGCCGGCGGCCGCCAGTCTGCACAATCCGGTCGATGTCCTGTGCGATGCGATGGCTGAGCGGTATGAGTTTGCACTCAGCGTGGCCCTGGACGACCCCAATGTTGACATAGCCCTCGTGCTCTTGACTCCGCAGGCAATGACAGATCCGGCGGCGACCGCTCGAGCGGTCGTGAAGATTGCGAGCCGAAAACCCGGAAAACTGATTCTCGCCTGCTTCCTCGGAGCCAGCAAGATGCAGGAGGGAACAAAAATACTGCAAGATGGGAAGATTCCGTGTTACGATTCCCCGGAAACGGCGGTCAGAACTATTAAGGTTATGACAGACTATGTCAGATGGCGGTCCAGGCCAAAACGCGTAGTAGAACTCTTTCCCGTCAACCGCCGAAAAGCCGAGACGGTTATTGAAAAGCATGTGAGGCAGGGAACCTGTCAGATAGGGGAAGTCGAAGCGAAGGAGATTCTCGAAGCGTACGGCTTTGCGGTGCCGAGGGCGTCCGTCGCCAGTACGCCCGAACAGGCGGCCAGTATCGCCCAGCGGCTGGGATTTCCTGTCGTGTTGAAAATCTTCTCGCCCCACATTGTGCACAAAACCGACGTGGGAGGAGTCCAGCTCGGCCTGGAAAGTCCCGAGGAGGTGATGGATGCTTTCGATTTGATGATGTACCGAATACCCAGAAAGCTGCCCGATGCGGACATCCTCGGCGTGCTCGTCCAGGAAATGGTCAAGAGGGGAAAAGAAGTCATCCTCGGAATGAAACGCGACCCGCATTTCGGCCCCCTGATGATGTTCGGAATGGGCGGGACAATGGTCGAAGTGCTTAAGGACGTCTCTTTTTACCTGGCGCCCCTGACTGCCGAGGAGGCAAGACAAATGCTCGTCAGCACAAAGACGTATCAAATGCTCACGGGCGTGCGCGGCCAGGAGGGTGTGGATATCGAAATGATCGCCGAGGCACTGCAGCGCCTTTCACAACTGGCTACCGAATTTCCTCAGATTCACGAAGTGGATATAAACCCCTACGTCGTCGGTCCCAAGGGAGTCACGCCTATCGCTGTCGATGCCAGAATGAGCTTAGAGATGTAATATGCACCCGTTTGACTGGACAGAAAAGTACAAGGACAAGATAGGAACTGCGCCGGCCGCCATGAAACTGATTCAGCCCGGCAATAGTATATTCATAGGTACGGGCTGCAGCCAACCCAGGCATCTTGTCGAAGCTCTCGTCGAGCACTCCAGCCACATTCATGACGCCCACATCGTCCACCTGCTGACGATAGGAGCCGCCCCATACTTTGACACGAAATTCCGCGATAAGTTCAAGATGAACAGCTTCTTCATCGCTGACAACATTCGCGGCGTGCTGGAAAAAGGCATCGGAGACTACACGCCGATATTCCTCTCGGAGATACCGAGCCAGTTTGAGAACGGGCGGATTCCGGTCGACATAGCCCTGATAACCGTAACGCCCCCCGATGCAAACGGCCTATGCAGTCTCGGCATTTCAGTGGACATTGTCAAATCGGCGGCAACCTATGCACGATACGTGATCGCTCAAGTCAACAGCAATATGCCCCGGACCTTCGGCGATTGCTTCATTCATGTCAATAACATCGATATGCTCGTGCCACATGACGCAGAGTGTATCGAGATTCCCGTACCGACGCCCGACGAAACATTGTGCCGGATCGGAGAGAACATCGCCAGACTCGTCGAAGACGGAAGCACAATCGAGTGCGGCATAGGACTCATACCCCAGGCCCTGGCCCAGTTTCTCAAAAACAAAACGGACCTCGGCATTCATACCGAGATGTTCAGCGACTGGATCATCGACCTGATCGAATGCGGCGCGATTACGTGTGCGAAGAAATCCGTCAACCGCGGCAAGATCGTCGCCAGCCTGTGTATGGGCACAAAACGTCTTTACGATTACATTGACAATAATTCGCTCTTCGAGTTCTATCCCACAGAGTACGTCAACGATCCGCATATCATCAGCCAGCACGAGAAAATGGTGTCAATCAACGTGGGGCTGGAAATTGACTTGACGGGCCAGGTTTGTGCCGACTCATCCGGCTATCATTTCTACAGCGATATTGGCGGACAGATAGACTTTATTCGTGGCGCTGCCGGCAGCCGCGGCGGTAAGGCGATTATTGCGATGCCATCTACGGCAAAAGGCGGAAAAGTATCAAGGATTGTGCCGCACCTGACCGAAGGCGCGGGAGTCGTTACGACCCGGGCCGATGTCCATTACGTCGTCACGGAATACGGCACCGCATACCTTCACGGCAAAAGTATCAGGCAAAGATGCCTGGACCTGATAAACATCGCGCATCCGAAATTCAGGAACCAGCTTATCCAGGCTGCGAAGGCAAAAAAGTATATCTATGAGGACCAAATCGAGCTGGCATGGGACCAGATGGCCTACCCCGAGGAACTGGAGCGCTACGACACGCTGCACAACGGCACTCAAATATTCTTCAGACCTGTCAAGCCCACCGACGAGCCGGCACTGTCGCAGATGTTGTACTCGCTGAGCAGGAAGTCCGTCCGCACGCGTTATATGACCCACACGATGACATTCCCGCATAAGGACGTTCAACAACTGACCAACATTGATTATCGCCAGGACATCGCCATCGTGGGTACAGTGCCCGGGGCTCTGGGAGAGAGAATTGTCGCCATTTCCCAATACTTCCTGGATCCGAAGACGCAATCGGCTGAGGTGGCCTTTATCGTGCAGGATGAATGGCAGAAAAAGGGAATGGGCACTTTTCTGCTGGACTACATCACCAGGATTGCCAAACAGCGCGGCGTTAAGCATTTCTATGCAAAAGTATTGCCGATCAACAAACCCATGCTGACCATTTTCCACAACTCGGGATACAAGGTGAACACCGAGTTCGATGGCGAAGTATACAACATAGCATACGATTTGGGCAGTGAAGAACAAGAGGAGTAGTTTTTGAATAATAAGAGAAAAGCGGTTTTTATTTATTCGACCGAGCTTGAGAAGTACAGTTATCCCCCTGACCACCCCTTCAATACGACCCGGCCGCAGAAGACGCGTGAGATTCTGAATTCGATGGGGTTGCTCTCGGGACCGGGCATAAAGGAGATACCGCCTGAACCCGCCGAACGAACCGTCCTTAAAATGTTCCATTCGGCAAATTATCTGCACGCTCTGAAAACGGCCGCCGCAGGGCATTGGACTCCCGAGGCGCTCAATATGGGAATCGGCACGCCGGATTGCCCCATCTTCAAAGGACTATACGAGTATGCGGTGCTGGTCACCGGGGGCACTCTTGTGGCGGCAAAGAATCTTGTCTCCGGCTCGGCTGATGTGGCGTTCAATCCGTCAGGCGGATATCATCACGCGGGGCCAGAAAAGGCGTCGGGCTTTTGCTATATCAACGATGTCGCCCTTGCCTGTATGGTACTGGCAACCGATGACAGAAAAGTCTTGTACCTTGACGTGGACGTCCACCACGGCGACGGTGTTGCGGACGCGTTCTACGACCGGTCGGACGTGATGACCATATCACTTCACGAAAATCCCGCGTCACTGTTCCCCGGAACTGGATTTGCAAACGAAATCGGCGTCGGTGAAGGAAAGGGTTACTGTGTAAACGTCCCCCTTCCGATCGGCACTTACGATGAGATGTATATGAAGGCGTTCAACGCCATAGTCGTGCCGTTAATCGGTGCTTACAATCCCGATGTCATAGTTTTCGAGCTGGGTGCCGATGCGCTCGCAGGCGACCCTCTCGCCCATCTGTGCCTGACCAACAATACTTACGCAGATATCATCAATTCCCTGCTGACATTCGACAAACCTATCCTCGCAACAGGCGGCGGCGGTTATAACGTGGAAAATACGGCGCGGGCATGGGCGCTTGCATGGAGTGTACTATCGGGCCAGAGCGACGAACACGATCTGAATCTCGGCGTCGGCGGCGTCATGCTCGAAAGTACCGACTGGCAGGGCGGGCTGCGAGACAGAGAATTTGTCGTAAGAGACCAGCAGAGAGAAATAGTCGTGCCCGGCGTGGAGACCACAATAGAGGAAATAAAGGCAAACGTCTTTCCAATTCACGGACTTTGATTCCCCCAGCGGTAACAAGTAAGGCCCGAGCCATGATATGCTCGGGCCTTTGACGTTTAAGAAATCCCATCGATGATCTACATGTCGTGCGCTTGGAGTTTGTGGTGTGGGGGTTTGACGAGCAGGGTCATTGCCGCCGCGAGGATCAACAGGGCTATAGCGCCGTAGTAGGCAACGGCAAACGTCTGGTATTTGACATACATGGACCCGGCGAGCTTGGCTAACATGAAGCCCCCGACACCCCAGGCCGTGAAAACCAGGCCGTAGTTCATGCCGAAGTTCTTCAAGCCGTAGAAATCTTTGGTAATCGACGGGAAAAGGGACAGATTCGCGCCGTAGTTGGCCCCGATGAGCGCCGAGATTATTGCCATGGCCGGAATCGTCCCGAGGCTATTGTCGCTGGCTGCCTTCGAAATCAGGAATATCAGCACGGCCTGACACACAAAGCATATCAGGAACGTTGCTTTTCGGCCGATCTTGTCGCTCAGCATCCCGGCCAAGATGCGCCCGCCGCCATTGCCGACGGCAAGCACGGCCACCAGCACAAAACCCAACTCGGTATTGGCCTGTATCTTGGCAATCGCGGCCAGCTTGGCAATGATCATCAGGCCCGCCCCGGCTCCACAGACATACATGAACCAGATCACGTAGAACTGCCACGTGCGAAGCATCTCTCTGGGCAGAAACTCCTCCTTTTTGTCACCTATCTCCGCTGTTTTTGCAGGTTTTTGGCCCAGAGGGAGATAGCCTTTGGGTGGGGGTTTCAACATCTGAGCCAGTGCGACCACAACCGCCAGGAAGGCGATACCCAGCACCAGAATAGCTGTCTTGAAACCAAGGTACGTAATCAGCGCCGTCGTCAGCGGCGCTGCATAGACTGAAGCCAGCCCGAAGCCGGAGACGACGATTCCTGCAATCAAGCCCGTCTTCGCCGCTGGGAACCACTTGACCGCTGGTGGCGTGGCCGAGGCATAACCGAATCCGATACCCGCGCCGGCAAGCACACCGAAACCGAGGACGAAAAACCACACAGACGTCGTCATGCTCGCAAAGATGAAGCCAAGGCCGACCAGAATGCCTCCTATTGTGGCCACAATCCGTGGCCCAATCTTGTCCTGCATTCTGCCAGCCAGCACCATGATCAGCGAGAAGACCAGGCACGCCACCATATACGGCAGAGACTTGTCGTCTTCGTTCCAGCCCCAGTCTTCGGGGACACGCTTGCTGATAACGCTCCAGGTATAAAGAATACCCAGGGCAAGGTTGATGCCCATACCCGCAAAGGTTACACGCCAGCCGTGATTTTCAACTGCCAACTGTGGCTTTTCGACTTCCTCAGCCATAATCTACAACCTTTCGTTTGAAAGCGGGCCGAATGCACATGGTTATGCGCATTCGGCCCAACCATACTTCTGCTAATAGAATCTACTGTTCTTACTGCCGGGCTGCCTGTCTATCCCCGGCCTTTAATCAAGGCCTCGACCACACTCGGATCGGCAAGCGTTGTGATATCGCCGAGGTTGCCTGTGTCCTTTTCGGCAATCTTACGGAGGATTCGCCGCATGATTTTTCCGGAGCGGGTCTTCGGAAGTGCCGGCGCGAACTGAATCGCCTCCGGCGTCGCGATGGGACCAATCTCCTTTCGCACATGCTTGACAAGCTCTTTCTTGAGTTCTTCGCTTTCCTCAACACCTTGGATAAGTGTAACGAAAGCATACAGGCCCTGCCCCTTGATTTCGTGGGGCACAGGTGTAACTGCGGCCTCAGCCACTTTTTCGTGGCTTACAAGAGCACTCTCAACCTCGGCGGTTCCGATGCGGTGACCGGATACGTTGACGACATCGTCGATTCGGCCCATCAGCCAATAATCGCCGTCAGCGTCAATCCGGCAACCGTCGCCGGCAAAATAGATATCATTGTACATCGTGAAATACGTATCGATGAAGCGGTCGTGGTCTCCCCACATCGTGCGCATCATTCCGGGCCAGGGTTTGCGTATGCACAACTTGCCGCCTTCATTTGTATCGCACTGACTTCCGTCGTCTCGCAGAACGACTGCGTCAACGCCGAAGAATGGCCGGCTGGCACTGCCCGGTTTTAACGTATGGGCGCCCGGCAAGGGCGTGATCATGAATCCGCCGGTCTCCGTCTGCCACCATGTATCGACAATGGGGCAACGATTACGGCCGATCTTCTCATAATACCACATCCACGCTTCGGGATTTATCGGCTCGCCCACCGAGCCAAGAATCCTCAGAGAATCCAGGCTGTATTTCGCGGGCCACTCTTCGCCAAGGCGCATCAGCGCCCGAATGGCGGTCGGCGCCGTGTAGAAAACGGTAACGCCGAATTTGTCGCAAATCTGCCAGAAGCGGCCTGCATCCGGATAAGTGGGAACCCCTTCGAACATCAACGACGTGCTGCCGTTCGCAAGCGGGCCATAGACGATGTAGCTGTGCCCGGTCACCCAGCCGATGTCGGCCGTGCACCAGTAGATATCATCGTCGTGAATGTTGAAGACGATCTTGTGGGTGATGGCAGTGTGCATGAGGTATCCGCCCGTGGTGTGTACAACGCCCTTGGGCTTGCCTGTCGAGCCGGATGTATAGAGGATGAAAAGCGGATCTTCGGCGTTCATAGGCTCGGCCGGGCATTTCTCAGAAGCCCCTGCCATCTCATCGTGATACCATACGTCTCTGCCGTCTTTCATCTCGCAGGGCTCGTCGTTGGTCTTGACGACCACGACATTCTCAATCGTGGGCGTCTTCTTCAGTGCCGCGTCGACGATGTCCTTGAGCCTGATGTG
>JBDREF010000435.1:0-2641 GCA_043820045.1 Planctomycetota bacterium
CAGGCCAAGGTCGATATAAAACAAGCCGCGGATCCGGTCAAGCTGGCGGTCAAACAATTGGGCGAGCCTGAGCTGGCCGATGCCCTGGCTAAGCTGGACCAGGCGCCTAAAGACGCCAGGCCGGAGGATGTCAAACGGCAGGCGATCCGGCAGCTCGGAGACCTTTCCGACAAGATCCAGAAGATGCAGAGCAGTACGCAGATGGAGTCTTTGAACCTGATGCAGAAGATGCTCAGGCAACTGCGCGGCTCGGCCGACCCTTTTTCACAGGAGTTGCGATTGGCACTGGCTAAAGGCAATTTCGGCGAGGCCTCCAATCTTTTGAATCAACTGCAAAAGGACTTAGCCGAAGGCAAGCTCAGCCCCGAGCAGCAGAAAGCTCTTGCCGGCAAGTTGCAGGAGTTGGCAAAGCAACTCCAGGAATTGGCCCAGAAGAACGCCGAGCTTGAGAAGGAGCTGGAAAAGCAGGGACTGAGCAAGGACCTTGCAAAACTGGACCCGCAGCAACTGCGCGAGGCTTTGCAGAAGCAGGGTCTGTCTGCTGAAAAAATAGATGAACTGTTGCAGAAGGCTGCGGCCTGTCGCTCAGCAGCCGGCCGATGTGCAGGTCTCGGCAGGGCGATGGCGGCCTGCGGCGCAGGGGCCGGGGGGCTGTCGGGCGATGAATTAGCGGCGGTGATGGGACAACTGGACGGCCTTGAAAGTCTCCAGCGACAACTGATGCTGACCCAGGCTACTCTCGACCAGATCGGCAATGCTATTGCCTGCCTGGGAGAGGGCATGTGCGAGGGTATCGGCGGCCAAGGCCCGTTCTCAGAGGGAACATCCAACAGGTACGGGTCCGGTACCGGGGGGCCGGGGATTGGATACGGCCCCAGAGACAGCGATGATGCGGGCGATACGTCCACGCGGAAAATCCGAACCGAGAACAAACCGGGAGAAGGCCCCGTCATCGCCAGTTGGTACTTCAAAGGCTCGCAGGTAAAAGGCGAATCGCATAGAGATTTCAGCGAGGTCGTTCAGGCCGCTCGCGAGGGTGCAGCCGAGGCCATCAGCGAAAATGAAATCCCGCGAAAGTACGAAGAATCGATAAAGAAATATTTCGGCCAGCTTGAACAGTCCGGCGAACAGTGAGGTGTGTCGAGGGCGTCTCGCCCTCGAATCGCGGGCTGGAAGCCCGCGACACTTACAGGCATGCAAAAAAGAATACACATTATCTTTCCCGGTCTTGTCGTAATTCTTGCAGCCTTGTCGTCTTGCGTTTTTCTCTTTTTCGGCCGGATTTCCGGTCAGAACCAACGGCAGGTTGTTCTGTACTGCTCAGTGGACCAGGCTATTGCCGAGCCGATAATCGCCGAGTTCGAGAAGCAGTCGGGCATTAAGGTCCTCGCCCGATTCGATACAGAGGCGAGTAAGACCGTCGGTCTGGTTCAGCGAATAAGGGCCGAGGCCGCATCGCCCGTCGCCGATGTTTTCTGGTCGAGCGAGATTTTTCACACGATACGCCTGGCTCGCGAGTTCCTGCTGGCTCCCTACAGCAGTGAAGCGACTGGGAGTTGGCGCGTTCGATATGCCGATTCTGAAGGCCTGTGGTTCGGCTTTGCGGTCCGGGCGAGGGTGATTGCTTATAACACAGCTAAAATCTCTGCAGAAGATTCGCCCAAGTGTCTCGAAGATGTTCTCGACGGCAAATGGAAGGGCCGGCTGGTCATGGCTGCACCCGAATTTGGCACGACGGGGGGAGATGTCGCCAGTTGGTTCGCCCATTACGGCCCAGCCCGCGCAAAGCAAATCCTGGAAGGGCTCAAAGCGAACGATATACGTCTGGTCGCCGGCAACAGCACCGCCGTGCGAATGGTCGCAACCGGACAGGCCGATGTCTGCTTTACGGACACCGACGATGTCTATGCCGCCCGGCGAAACGGCTGGCCCGTAGCGATGAATTATCTCGATCAGGGCGGCGACGGCGCACTGGTGATACCGAATACCGCGGCTCTAATCAAAGGCGCTGTCCATCCCGACGAGGCTAAAGTCCTGATGGATTTTCTTCTTAGCGAACAGCTCGAGACGATGCTGGCCCGCAGTGATTCGCATAATTGCCCGATACGGCCGGCTCTTGCCGAGCAATTCAAATCGTATCTCGTCCCAAAGCCCCTAACTGTGGACTACGAAGAAATAGCCGACCAGTTGCCGACGGCGATCCGGGCTGCGAGGGAGGTCTTCCAGTGAGCGGCGATATTCCAGCGAGGTTTCTGACAGCGGCGTCTCTGGCCGTATGGGCGGTGCTGATTGCCTTGCCGCTGACGTTTTTTTTTGCCCAGGTGATTTCCCCGGCCGCTGAGCCTGAGACTACCAGCCAAGTTTTTGTTTCTGCGATTCGTTCGTTCGGTCTTGCTGCTCTGATTGCCGCGGCGGCTGTTTTCGTGGGCTGGGTGCCGGGGCGATTGCTCGGAACGTCTCGCGCGGCACCGGACCTGCTCCTGTTGTTGCTGCTAATGCCCCTGGTCTTGCCGCGTTATGTTCTGTACTATGCGTGGACGCTGCTGCTGAGCCCCACGACTGCGTTAGGAGCGTATCTGTCGGCACGACCCGAGCTTGCGAGATTTGTCGGGGCCTTCAGCTCTTCGGTGGTTCTGATTTT
>JBDREF010000436.1:0-2853 GCA_043820045.1 Planctomycetota bacterium
CCCATCGTTTGTTCTGATGCTCATATTATCTTCAGTCGGCGCTGCCAAGGCACAGCCTGGAAGCCTCGACTATCAGGCCCCCTCGACGCTTGTTGCCGAACGCGCCGCGCCGCTGGCGATTAACGAGCTTATGGCATCCAACCGCAGCTCCATCAGGGACCCGCAGGGCCAATACGACGACTGGATCGAAATTTACAACTACGGCACTGCCACAATCAACGTCGGCGGGATGTACGTGACGGATGATATGTCCAACCCCACCAAGTGGAGGATTCCATCCAATAATTCCACGGCCACCACTATACGCTCGCGCGGCTACTTGTTGATATGGGCCGACGATGACACGGCTAATTCGGGACTGCACGCAAATTTCAAGCTCGATGCCGGCGGCGAGGAGATCGGCCTGTTTGATAAAGACGGCGTTACCTTGATTGACAGCATCGTTTTTCCCGAGCAGACCACCGATATCTCCTATGGCCGTTATCCCGATGCCGACGAGAGCCGGCGTTTCTTCGGTTCCCCCAGCCCGGGGGCGCGAAATGGCGGTGGCTACATCGGCGAGGTGGGCGACACCAAATTCAGCTACAACCGCGGCTTCTATGACAAACCTTTCTATCTCACAATCGCCACCGAAACCGACGGCGCCGTAATCTACTACACGCTTGACGGAAGCGAACCGTTCGACAGCACCGTCCGATCCTCAACCGGCATAATCTACACCGGCCCTATTCCAATCACCACGACCACGACTCTGCGGGCAATGGCCTTCAAGCCGGGCTGGAAACCGACGAACGTCGATACACACACGTACATTTTTCCCGAAGCTGTACTCCGGCAGGCCACAAATCCCCCTTCCAAGGCCCAGGTTATTCCGAGCGGCTGTCCTGCTTCCTGGGGCTCGGTGGCCGGAGACTACCAGGTGGATCCCGATATTGTCGGCAATTCCAATCTCGACAACCGTCTGGTTGCAGATGACCTGCTGTCTGTACCGACCTTCTCTCTGGTAATGCCAAGGAGCGACTGGTTCGGCAGTAGGGGCATCTACATTAACGAGTCGCAGGACGGCACCGAACGCAAAGCTTCTCTTGAGTTCATGGAACCGAGCACCGGGGACGAGTTCCAGGTAAATTGCGCCATAGCGATGCAGGGAGGCGTCAGCGGTGGAGGCACCAGCCTCAACAGATGGAAGACAGCCAAGCTTTCGATGCGGCCCAGGTTCAAATCTGATTTGGATGACGGAACTCCCACCGGCGGACCAGCACAACTCGACTACCAGGTATTTCGCGATTCACCTGTCGAGCAGTTCGACACATTCGTGTTCGATGCAGTTCTTAATCACTCGTGGCTGCATCCCGGCAGTGACCAGAGAAATACAGTCAAGTATATCCAGGACCAATATGTCGCAGATATTCATAACGCCATGGGCGGCCATTCTCCTCACGCTTCTTTCGCCCATCTTTACATCAGCGGCCTGTACTGGGGAATGTACTATGTCCACGAACGACCGGACCATTCATGGGCGGCAGAGACCTTCGGCGGAAACAAGGAAGAATACGATGCTGTCAAACACAATTCCGGCGGCGTCATCAACAACAGCGCCGGCGGAAACGCCAGTTCAAGTTTCAACGCGATGCTCAGCGCCGCCAGTGCAGTGCAATCGGACCCGACCAATCCTGCCAAATATGAAGCCTTGTGTCAGAAGCTGGATATTGATGACTTCATAACCTACCTGTTGGCCAACTGGTATGGCGGAAACCACGATTGGCCGCAAAAGAACTGGTACGCCACGCATCGCAATCACCCGGACGGCCGGTGGCGCTTTCATTCATGGGACGCTGAGCACGTTCTCGAAGGAGGAAACGACATCGGCAAAAGCCCATACGATATTCACAACAAGCTCAAAGGCAACGCCGAGTACCTCATGTGTTTCGCCGACCACATACAGCGCAACTTTCTCAACGGCGGAGTTCTGTCCTACCCCAGCACCGCGAATATGTACAGGGAGCGGATGACTGAGATTGATCGTGCAATCGTCGGCGAATCCGCACGATGGGGCGACAACCGACAATCGAACCCATATACCCGCAAGAACTGGCTGGACGTCCAGAATAACATGCTCAGCAGTTTCTTCCCCGGCCGTTCGACGACAGTATTAGGCTGGTTGAAGAGCGCCAGGCTCTATCCGAATATCGACGCCCCCGTATTTCGCATCAACGGCTCTTATAAGCACGGCGGCGCGGTCGCCAAAGGCAGCCGCTTCTCGATGACCGCGGCAACAAGCGAAATACGGTACACCCTCGACGGCTCCGACCCTCGTGCCCCGGGTACAACGAGGTCTCCCGCCGGGGTCTCGCCAAATGCCCTTCGATACACAAGCCCGATTACGCTGCCGCATAGCGCCCACGTTAAGGCACGCATACTAAACGGCAGCACATGGAGCGCGTTGAACGAAGCGGTATTTGCCGTTGGGCCGGTTGCCGAGAATCTGCGCATCACCGAGATTATGTATCACCCGAAGACTCGGGCAAATGCCGACGAACCGAACGAGGAGTTCATCGAGTTGAAGAATATCGGGGCCGAATCTATCAACCTGAACCTGGTCAGCTTCACGGACGGCATCGACTTTACCTTCCCCAACATCGAGCTTGCCCCGGGCGAGTATGTTCTCGTCGTTCAGGACCTCACCGCCTTCGAAGGCCGATACGGCTCGAATCTCAACGTAGCGGGCCAATACTCCGGAAGCTTGAACAACGCCGGCGAAAAAATCTCACTCCAGGATGCCATCGGTCAGACAATCCTGGACTTCAATTATAAAGACGGCTGGCGCTCCATCACAGACGGCGAAGGTTTCTC
>JBDREF010000437.1:0-3558 GCA_043820045.1 Planctomycetota bacterium
CAAGTAAGGTCATCCCTGCCGTATTCAACATTGCCGAACCTTTAAGAAATCTCGTGTGCTTACAGTGATTGCATTCGAAGCCCTCGTCATTGATCATCGCGATTGCGAATCCGGCTAATCTCTTCCAAAATCCCATTCTGAATCTCCCAGGCCTATTTATGCTCCGGCAGAGTTTTCTCCCATCCTTGAAAGCGTTTGTCGATGGGCAAATGTTGATAAGAAAAATGGAAAAATCAGGAAATGTGTCAAGAAATCTCATGAGAATGCGGTTTTGCAGACCGGCTGTTGAAATAGGCAAAATATCCGCCGGAATTTCGAATCAAATACGGGGGTACCCCCGGGCAAAAATGAGAAATCTTGAAAATTCTGTAAGTCCTTGGCGGCTGGATATTTACGCTTTCGACTCTCGCAAAAAATCCACGAATTTTCGAATCAAACGTGAATGTCCGTCCAATTATAGAAGGCCTTCTTTTGGCCGTAGGCCGAAAGGCGGCACAAGTGCCAAATTCTAAATCCTAAGCTTGTCCCGAGCCAAGCCGAGGGATCCTAAACAATATCGAAATTCGAATTTCAAATGTTCAAAACGGCTGGCCGCATCCTCTGGGGGGCAGGGGGATGAAGGCCATCGCACGAAACTTAGCCGCATGGGCTAAAGCCCATCCTACGAAACTACGAAACTGCTTTGCATGAGGCCCGCTTAATGGCCGATGGGCCCAAGACAAGATGTTGCCGTAGCTGTTACTTCTCTCGTCTCGCGGGGGATGTTCTGTATTGTATGAAGAATGCGCCAGCGGTGGATCTCGATACCGGCGGGGCGCTCTGGCCTGTTGTTACGGCGGATGAGCTGTGCGGCTGCTTTCGCTATTGCGATGGAGACCATATCGACGAGGACCCGCGCGGCAGCGGCCTGCCAATATACAGGGACAGCTTCGGCGATTATTGCAGGATACCGCTGACGCGCGGGCTGTACGTGAAGGTCGATCCCGGGGATTATATCTGGCTGTCGCAATTCAGATGGCACTGTCACAAAAGCGAACGCACGTATTACGCGGTGCGCACGCTCTGGCAGGCCGGCAAGTCGAAGAAGATAATGATGCACCGGCTGGTCGCCGGGACGCCGTCTCACTTAGTCTGCGACCATATCAACCGCTGTGGGCTGGACAACAGGAGCCGGAACCTGCGGAACTGCACGAGGCGGCAGAACACCCTTAACCAGGCGGGCCACTGCGACTCGGCATCGAGGTACAAGGGCGTCTATTGGAAGAAGGACGTGCGGAAATGGGCCGCAACGATAAAGGCCGAGGGCAAGCGCAGGCATTTGGGCTATTTCGACGGCGAAAGTGACGCCGCAAAGGCCTACGACGAGGCCGCCAGCCGCCTCCACGGCGAATTCGCAGCCCTGAATTTTCCTTGATAGCGTGTCACCGAGGTGGCAAACGATAAATCTCCACTTCATCTGTCATTGGCTACTTGGGAAATCGCGGATAAAAAATCCGCCTCCCGAATTTGCCTGAGACCGTATATATGAGCGAGCAGCGAGTGCGAGCGGTCGGATCATGCTCGTAGTCCTTTTGATTAGTCAAAAGGACTACGTCGATACACTCGACTTGGGTTGATATGCGTCTCTTCTCGAAGCCGGATTCCTCGGCCGTTCGACTACGTTCTTGAATCGATATGCGTCTTTTTTCGAAGTCGGATTCCTCGGCCGTCCGACTACGTTCTTGAATCGATATGAATCTTTTCTCGAAGCCGTATTCATCCACCATCCGACCCCATGCTGAGTGTTGAACGCTACGCCCGCTCGACCGTTGGCGGCCCTCTATTCGAAATGACAGAGCCGTGGACCATTGTCGGTGACAGCGTCGTTCTATCACGTCGAGCCCATTCGACTTTTCTCAGAGTCTGTCCCTTCGTCCATGAGGCGGATTTCGTTGCGAGGAAAGTGTGTTTCCCGGGGGATTTGGGGTGAATGTTCGGGCTGGATTGGTCGAATACTTGAATATGCAACTGCTCAGGTTACAGGATGCTTATTTGACGATTCAGGACCGCATTTTCAGAGAATCGGCCCTGCTGATGTTTCTCGCGGGGGCGGTCTTTGCCGCTCTGGCCGTTGGGATATATCTGTGGAACAGGTTCGGCGGGCTGCCGTTCTTTTTTGTCGTCGTCTCCGGCGGCTTTCTTGCGTTGTTTTCGCTAATCTGTTTCCGCTGCTTCGGCAGAACGCTGGCGCCGGCCAACTGGCTGGTCGCCGTAAGTGGCGACCGGATTCTGATAAAGTTCCGGTCGTACTTGAATGACGATCTCCCCGCAGACGACCTCCAGGTCATCTCGGTGTCGTTTTCGGAGATAGAAGCCGCACAGATAACCAAGCAGAAGCTCAAGTATTACCGTTCGCAGAGAGAAGGTTCGACCACGGAGTACAATACGTGCTTTGATCTTCTGATTCGCGGCGGCAGTTTGCAGCCGCTGAAGGAAAGGTTGAAATACGAACATACCGCCATGGTCACGCGCGACAGGGTGATATGCAAGGTCAGCTCGAAGGCGCAGCACTATCCTGTTTCCGTCCCCGATGAGCGGACCATAAGAATCCTCTGGCGGTCTCCGGCTTCGCACGTAGTGCCAGGGGTGAGGCAACTGGCCGATTTACTCGCGCGCCAGCGGGTGACTATCAGGCCCAAGGAGCGTCAGGTTTGCGATTATACAAAGACTGCATCGACAGACGGCAAAGAGTGCGAAGCACAGATACTCGAACTGGCGGAAAGGGGTAAGATTATTCCCGCCGTGAGACTGGCCGCCAGGCTGTACGGCTACAACACCACAGACGCAAAAGAATTCGTCGATGGGCTTTTGCAATAATCAATAGTCAATGATTACGATGTCTTCCGGAATGGCTACGACGTCGCGGTGGCCGGGGCCGAGTATCTTTCGAATCTCCGAGCTGTGCATGCCGGCGAGCGATTTGAGCTGAGAGCTGCTCAGGTTTGTTACGGCCTTTGCATTGTCGTTGAGCATGACGACCGCGCCGGCGTCGAATGTCCCTTTGACGGAAGTTACGCCGCTTGGCAGCAGGCTCTTGCGCGCCCTGATGGCGCGCATGGCCCCGTCGTCGATGAATATCGTCCCCGCCGGCGCGCTGTTGAGAATCCACCGGGAGCGGTTGGAGAGCTTCCTTTTCGGCATGAAGATTGTGCCGATTTCCTCGCCGGCGATGATTCTGCCGATGACGTTTTTCACCCGACCGTCGGCAAGGACGATGCGGCAGCCGGCGTTGGAGGCTATTCTTGCGGCTTCGATTTTGGTCTTCATCCCGCCGGTGCTGTGCTTGCTGCCCTTGCCGCCTGCGTTTTGCACGATCTCGTCGGTTATCTCGAAGACGGTTGATATCGGCCTGGCATCGGCGTATTGTTGCGGATTCCGGTCGTAGAGGGCGTCGATATCGCTGAGCATTATGAGCAGGTCGGCGTCGATTTTGCTGGCGACCAGGGCGCTGAGTTTGTCGTTATCGCCGAAGGCCGAACCGATCTCGTCGGTGCTGACGCTGTCGTTTTCGTTGAGTAT
>JBDREF010000438.1:0-5101 GCA_043820045.1 Planctomycetota bacterium
CCAATCTCCAGCGCCCGCAGAAAACCGCGATAGCCGTCCCGAGCCAGGTAGTGATGCACATTCTCAGGATCGATCAGTCCGCAGTTGCGCAGGATGTTACGCACCTGCCGCCGCATCATCGGATGCGAGCTGAAATCATCAATCCCATCCAATTGGCCGGGCGTCATCTTCCCCAGCGCCCACTGCGCGCAGGGATCATCGCCCAGAACGTGGTTTTCGAGGATACGGATGATTTCATCGGGTCCGACGTTTCCATAGCAGACTCGTGGTGCGCCGCTTTTGTGCACGATCACGAGCGGCTCGAAGGAGCACGGCCCAAGGCAGCCCACCTCAACCACCGAGGCCTTCAGCTTCTTCGCCTCAATGTGGCTTCGAAGGGCCTCCAATACTTCCGTGGCACCCGCGGCACGACCGCACGTGGCTGCACCGACGAAAAAAATGGGAGTTTTGCTGTCCTGAAGCTTATGCCACTGAGTCTGAGCTTTGGTAAAGGTTTGTTGCAATGACGTCATACGTTCTCTGTATTCTTCTTGTCCTCGTATTGAGAGAGTACGTGTGGAACCTTCTTTGCGCTCATCTGTGCATGTACCTTGCCGTCCACTGCGACGACCGGCGCCAAGGCGCAGCAGCCCAGACAAGCGACTCGTTCGAGATCAAACTTACCGTCTGACGTGGTCTTACCGGCAGTAACTCCCAGACGACGTTCCAACTCTCTTAGTATTTTCTGGCCCCCACGAACATGGCACGCCGTCCCCTGACAAGTCTGGATGGTATGCTCGCCCGGAGGACTGAAACGAAATTGCGTATAAAACGTGGCCACACCATATATTTCGTTGGCGGATATCCCCGTATGCCGTTCCAGTTCTTCCAACGCCTCGTCCGACAAGTAGCCAATATCTTCCTGTATATCCTGCAGGAAAGGTATAAGGTTGCCGCGTTCTGCAGGATGCCTGTCCAGAATATCCCTGATTCTTGACAACCCTTGTTTTGCCGACTTAACCATTTGCACCTACAACAAAAGTACTGAAAATGCAACTCCAGCAGAGTACCAGATTCTCTGGGAAAGGGGGATTGTCGCAGATGATTGCCCTCGCGTCAAGGATTATCGTAAATCGTGGAATATTAGCGTGTTAGGGAAGTGTGTAAGGAGTCTTGAGGACTTTGTGAGGTATTATTGCGGCCGACAGGCCAGGCTGCACTGTCGATCACCGTATCTGTGATCTCAACGTAGCGTGTTTGTTGGGAACGGCGGCTGAGTCCGTAATCTTAAGGTCTTCAGGCCCTGCTATATGCCAAGTTCAACACCAAAAACTGATGGGTCATAGTCGCCCTCGTGCCACCGCGTTACCACGAAGCGTACGGCTTCATCGTCCACCTCGACGTTTCTGAGCGCTTCGTCATAGTGGTACTTGCCGCCGGCTTTGAACTCGAAGGTATTGGCAACGACCGACCCGTAGGCATCTCCTTTGGCGTAAAGATCGATATCGGCATTCGGGGCGTATATGACACCCGTCCAGGCGCTCTTGGCCTTTATGTCGAAGTCCTGAGTGCTGTCACTCGTGCCGTACAGTTTAAGTGTCGAAGCCTCCTCGGGAGGAGATTCCGAATTGACTCCGCTGTTTTCGTTACAGTGAATATCTCCGTCCACGTAGAGGGTCAAAGTTGCATCGTCTCTGACAACAATCTCGCAATCCTGGCCGAGGTCGATATCTCCCGTTATGTATAGCACAACATCTCCACCGGTTACTTCCAATACTCCCGGCACGGCCCCTCCCTGGGCTCCACCCTTCGCCAGGGAAATGTTGCCGTATTGGCCGTTGTCGTCAGGGGTCAGAGTCACGGTTTCACCCTTCGCAGCGATGGTCTGGCCCATCACGGTCAGACTCGGCGGAGTTATCTGAGGCAAAGGATCGTTCGATGTCGCAGCATACTTGCCCTGGGTCGTGGCGCCCAGGTCCTTTATGACCGTATCAGGGTTGCCGCCAACGCCTACGATAACGCTGCCATCCACAGTTACGCCCATGTTCAGATACACGCTGAGAGCCGCAGTGCTTTGCGTGCCTATATCCACATCTGCATCGGTATCGAGCGGGTCCGTGGAATTGTATCCGTCCACGACCGTACCCGACTTCAGAATCAGCGAGTTTTTCGTCAGAATCGCATGCTCAAACGGTCCCTGCAGCTCTATTGTCGCGTATATTCGTCTTTCTGCATAACCGGATGTTCCAATGCACCCGACCACATATCCGCCGGCCGACGGTACTACTTCGTAGCTGAACGTCGCATCACAACTGGACAACGGCTGGTTCATCACTGTCGGCAGTACACCGTCGGACCAGGGCTTGGTTTTGAGCTTCTCGTTCATCTCAAAGAGAGCTTTCGTCAGCCCGGCATCGGCAGCGCATCGAGCTGCGATGTCCGCCGCGGTCCGCGCGGAATACGTACGGCTTGTCAGCCCCAAATTCAGAAGCCCCACGCCCATCGCGAGCAACATCATGATCGCAACCATTGCCAGCGGCACCGCAAAGCCTCGCATCTTTGATTTCACAAGCTTCTTCATGTTCTCACATTCGAGCCGAACAGGTTGATGCTCCCATCTGAGAACCTCATTCTGACAGAACATACTAAACAATACCTTCGACATTAATCTTTCTACTTCCCTGACGGCATCATCGGTACGGCCTCGATCATCTCGATGGATTTCAGATCCGAGTCTGTCAATTTGGCCTCATACCAGCGATTCACAACAAATATGACAGCTTCGTCATCCACGCTGACATCTTCTCTCAGCGCTTCGTCGAAGTAGAAATTGCCGCCGGCCATGTAGTTAAAGCTATCGGCGACGATGGAGCCATAAGCATTCCCCTTGGCATATAGGACGACATCGTCATCCGGGGCATAGATAACCCCTGTGAACTCGCTCTTGGCCTTGATGTCGATGAACTGTTTGTCCTCGCCCGTAGTATAAATTTGTATTGATGTGGCCGCCTCAGGAGGATTCTCGGTACTGATTGAGCTGCCGTTGCGAGAGTGAATATTTCCATCGGTGTAAATGGTTAAAGTCGAGCCCGGTTTTACGATAATCTCGCATGAGTTCTCAAGCTGGATATCTCCGGTCATGTGCAGCACGACGTCTCCACCACTCACTTCCAATACTGACGGAGTGGTTATTTTGGTTTTCTTATCGACGAGCTGACGCAAATAGATTTCCGGATATGAGCCGCTGTCTTCAGGCCTTAGGGTCAGTGTTTTCCCCGCAGCATCAATGGCTGGTTTGGTGTCCAGCACCGGCGCGACCACCGAAGGTAAAGGTGCCGGTGCTGAAGTATGCTTGCTCCCCGTCACCGTGCCAGCGCCCTTAATAGCATCATCCAGATCGGCGCCGGTAGCCACGAAGACGTCACCATTGACAACTACCCCCAAATTCAGGACTACGCTGTCGTTTGCATTACTTTGGCTTCCGATATCTACATCAAATTCGGTATCGGTTGGGTCCGCAGAGTTGTATCCGTCAACTATCGTACCGGATTTCAATACCAATTGTTCTTTCGTCAGAATTGCGTGGTTGAATGCGCTCTGAAGTCCTATGGTTGCCTGAACGCCTCTCGTGGCGTTGCCGGATTGTCCAACCGACTGAATCACATAGCCGCCGGCGAGATTGCCCGTGACTCTGTAACTGCAGACTTCGTCGGAATAGGGCAACTTCACCCCTATGGCTTCAGGCAACGTGCCTTCCTTGAAGGGTTTGACTTTTAGCTTCTGGTTCATTTCAAATAGAGCCATCTCAACCCCGGAGTCGGCGGCACATCTGGCTTCGATATCGGAGGCCATCCGAATGGCATAAATGCGGCTGTTGGAGCCCAGACTCAGCAGTCCAACACCCATCGCCAGCAGTATCATAATGGCGACCACTGCCAGCGGTATGGCCATGCCGCGCCTTTTTGATCGTAATAGCTTTTTCATATTCACTTCGCCCTCAGCTTCATAGGAAGATTGCCTTTTCGCCGTTCTATCGTTATCGACACAAACTGCTGAGACGTTTACATGAGAATCCCTGCATTTGACCCTCGCTCGACGGCAAATATACGCTCACCAGTTTCCCCAACCATGAGAACAACAGACTGTGTATATACCCACCGGATCAATCAACCTGCTGACTGTGTTCATTAGCCCCCGTTTAAACTATACCCCAAAAAACGCCAATCGCAAGAAAGCTACGGGTTCATTCAATACCATATTTACACTTCGCAGAAACACTCCAACAAACTCCAAGTCTCATAATACCCTAATTTCATCTCAATAATAGTCCGGCAGGTTCGACATGCCCCCCGCAAAGAACACCAAAAAGGCTAACGCTTTTGCAGCGTTTATTTAGCGAATCTGCCCCAATACGGCCTATGATACCCCCTCACCAAATTCGCTAAATTTTTTCCGCATTTTCGGGGTCAAGAACGGCGATTTCTGAGATGCAAAAGCGCTACATTAGACCTACACGCTTTTGCGTTTTTCGGTAAGACCGGCGCCGCCGTTCCCGGTTCGACTGTTTTTCTCGGTTCTCAGCACACTTCTCGCAGTAGGTATGTCCGGCCTCTCGCGGCCCGCCGCAACCCTTGCACTTGGGCCGCTTGTCTTCCACAGGCTCCGGCTGCGGTTCCTTGCGTTTGTGGTATGCTCGTTTCTTCCGCTGCCGTTCCCGCTCTTGGGCGCAGTCGGTACAGAGCTTGCGCCCGGGCAGACGTTCCCGGCCACAGGCACAGCGGACAACTTCCTTCTTCGCTACGGGCTTGTGTATCCCTGCCGGCCTCCTGAAGCCGAAAGCCTCGAACAGGTCGAAGTCGTCATTTTCGTCCAGATGCCGCCGCCAGTGATGTTCGCAGATTTGCCGGCCCCGGCTCTCAGTCAGCGGCCGCCAGCCCATGAAGGTCTCTCTGTCGCATCCTTTCACGTCGCATGATCCATGACTTGTCATTACTTGACAACCAATCCCTTCTCGGCTAATTCAATCGCCGTTTCCATAATGACCTTGTTTCCATCTCGGTTCATTCTCCTTCATAAGCCCGTTTTAACGGATAGTACAAATCGCTCATCGGCCCCTCGAAGG
>JBDREF010000439.1:0-19026 GCA_043820045.1 Planctomycetota bacterium
TCCGATAGCAGCACGGCAATCTTCTCTGCCTCTTTCGACATCCTGCGCTTTTGAGTCAGTGTTTCCCCCGCCTTTGGCTCGCGTCTGACAAGGGCCGGATTCTGCCAGCCGGAATTCGCGGCGGCTTTCAAAGACTTCTCCGGCTGACTCTCTCGTTTTTGGGCCTTGTTATCCCCACGCGCGCCTTTTGCAGCGACCGGTTTCGATTTTTTGTCCTTTTTACCCTCGGCTTTTTCCGGATCCCCTTGGTTGCGTCTGAACAATTGTCGCAGGCGGGAAAAACCCCTGACGATCAATCGAACAAACCACAGCAACAGCCACCAGAGATAGACTAATCCTCCAAGCGAGGTGGACACGATAGCGCCGGTAAGAACATACTTGTTCCACTGCTGCTGTCTTTTGTACTTGTTCAGTTCGTCCTGCCAGTTCTCGCCGTAGAGCACATCTGCCAGAGGATGGCCGGCCATTTCGCCCGTGGCCAGTCTGTCCATATCGGCCGTGAGCCGCTCCCGCTGCTCCTGCCACAATTGAGTCCTGGTCTTGGCTTTCCCATCCTTGTCCAAGAGCAGAGGCAACTCGGCCCGCTGTTGCGGCGGCGACTGCAACCAATCGTTATACTGCTTCAAATATTCATCAGTCTCGGCGCCATACTTCAGCCTGTAGCGGGCAGCTTCCTCCTGCTGCCTGCCTTTCTCAGGTAGGACCCACTGCAGCACAACGCCGCCGATAAGCAGCAATATTGAGCCAACGATAATAGATTTCGTGCGCATGATTCAGACTTCAATCATCAATCTTCAATTCTGACAATCCAATCGATTAGCCGGGATTGATGTTCTCAACAAAGACCTCGTTTTCGTTTTTGCCGTACACTTCGGTCACACGCAGCACCTCTTCCATAGTCGTTAAGCCCTGCTTGACCTTCAGGATGCCGTCATCGAACAGACTCCGCCTGCCGCCCTCGTGGAGGACCCGGCGCATATTTCCTGCCGACGGGTCCTTGTTAATCATATCGCGGAACTGTTCATCGATAACCAACAACTCGTAAATGCCGATCCGGCCCACGTAACCGGAACCTCTGCATTCGTCGCAACCGGCGCCGCGATATATCTGTTCCGGAGCGCCCCCGACCCTCTCCATGTACCTTCGCACATTGTCCGATATCTCACACGGCTGCTTGCAATTCGGACAGATCTTTCTGACCAGTCGCTGGGCGAGCACGGCATTCAACGAGGCCGCTATCAAATACGGCTCAATGCCGATATCGACCAGTCGAGTGATACTGGCGGCCGCGTCATTTGTGTGCAGCGTTGACAGAACCAAATGACCGGTCAGCGCCGCCTGGACAGCTATGCGGGCCGTCTCGTTGTCTCGAATCTCTCCTATCATTATGATGTCCGGGTCCTGACGCAGCAGACTCCTCAGCGCGGCCGCGAAATCAAGACCAATCTTCTCAATGATCTGGACCTGGTTGCAGAAATCGAGCTGGTACTCGACCGGATCCTCGACGGTGGAGATATTCAGCTTGTCGCCGTCCATTTGGCACAGAGCCGTATAAAGCGTAGTGCTCTTACCGGAGCCGGTCGGGCCTGTAACGAGCAGAATCCCGTGAGGCAGTGCTATTTGCTGCCCAAAAACAGTCATCGCGTCATGCTCCATGCCCAATTGTTCGAGGCCGCGCAGAACCGACTGGCTGTCCAGCACTCGGATAACCACCTTTTCTCCATGGTTGGTCGGCAATGTCGAGACACGCAAATCAATGGCTCTGCCGCCGACGGAGACCTTTATTTTGCCGTCCTGCGGCAAGCGCCGTTCGGAAATATCCAGATCGGCCATGATTTTGATACGCGAGACAATGGCAGGATGCATCTTGAGCGGCGACTGCTTCATTTCGAAGAGCATGCCGTCTATGCGGTACCTTGTCCTCAGGAACTTTTCCTTCGGCTCGATGTGAATGTCACTGGCACCATCGCGTATCGCGTTGCTGATCAGGTAGTTCACGAATTTAATAACAGGCGACTGGCCCGCCATTCTCTCAAGGTCCTCGGACTCCTCCTGCTGGTCCTGAACCACCTCGACGTCGGACATGTCGCTGATGATTTCGTCAAGACTGTCGTCTATTCGCTCATCGTTGAAGGCGTCGCATATCTTGTCAATGTCCTCTTCGAGGACAACGAGCGTCTCGATATTCATCTGGGTCTGTCTCTTGACGTCCTCGATGATAAAGAGATCGGCCGGACGGCTGGTCGCTACTACAAGGGTGTCATCCCGGACTGCGATGGGCATAATGCGATTGCTTCTTATGTAGTCAAGCTCGAGCTTGCAGAATACATCCCTGTTTACCTGATCCTGCTCGATCCTGCGAAATTCCAACCCATACAGGCTTGCACGGGCCATTGATATATCGGGCTCGTGCGCCAGGTTCAGTTCGGCAATCACCTGACAGACATCGCAGTTTGCTTTGGTTTTATGTGTTCGCCTCAGCTCGGAGAGCTGTTCGCTGTTTATCTTTCCCATTTCACAGAGAACGTCGGCGACATCACGAACCTGGGCAGGAGTATCCTGTTCCGGACTGTACAACTGCGACAGACCTGTGATTTCCTCATCGCAGCCGCGATCCGAATAATCGTTAACCTGATCTTCGGCGGGCCGCCCTTCTTTGAGTCTAAATCCAAAAAACCGTGCCATGATTTCTACAATGCCCCCTGCTTAGATAGTTTCATGCCTCCGAATTCAGTCAAACGCTCCTGTTTCGGGAAACCGACGACGGCATATCCTAAGACCAAGATTATGCACTCTACTGTTGGCAAGTCCGCAAATCCTTCCTTGAGAACCGTCGGGTAACATGTAAAATATAAGTAATAATCAGCAGCCAATCAAATCGGCTCGGAAGAGCACTTTTACGGGTCCGATAGAATGCTGCCTTACGGCGCACGGCAAAACTACCGCAATGAAGTGATTGTCGGCATTATTCGGGGGTGGCTTGATTAGGTAAGGCACTTTGTAGGCTGCTCGCGGAGTGGTGGCCCGCTTCGCATTGACAGTATCCTGAGGGTTGGCAGGCAATGACTACGCCCTGTCCCCTGTAAAAACGTCATCCGCAAGGTCCTGGCCCGCCTGCCTGGCGTAATACTGCCTGATGACTTTTTGGCCTTTTGACTCGAATTGGCCCATCGAGGAAAAAAGGCCCGCTTTCATAAGAAACATTATTGCGATACAAGCGGCGAAATTCGCGGCGGAGTGGCCATACCTGCCGTACTTCTCGGCCAACTTCGGCTCGGGCAGCTTCGCCTTGAGCTTCTCGGCTTTTGGCTCGTGGCGGAGGCTGTGTTTCAGTACTGAAATGGCCTGCTCGTTAGCGCGCATCAATAAATCAAGACTGTGCGGTTGAGCTTTTATAAACGACAAAGCAAGATCGACCTTGCCGCGGGAGACAAGCCTTCGCCGGCACCTCGGACAGGCCGCAATATGGTTTTGCAGCCAGCCCGCCTCAGGGCCGAGACGCTTGCTTACGGCCGTGTATAAGAAAGCTCTTATCCGTCTGCACTTGTTATCTACTCTTATTGTCGCCATTTTCATTCTTCTCGATTCATCCAGGCCGCCAGCAACTGGATTGCCTTGCACCTGTAAACCCTGGCGGTTCCCGTTGATATACCTAATATTCTGCCTACCTGGTCATATGGCAGCTCGGCCAGATCGCGCAGCGCTACGACATTCCTCAGATTCTCCGGCAATTGAGCTATGTAGCCTCTCAATGACTCCCGCAGATGTTTGGCATCAAGATCTTTCGCCGGCTCGTCCGCTGTCCCGGTCGCGGCAACGGACATGGACAACCGGTTCCTCTCGACAATCCTTCGCCTGAGCATCGAGACCGCCACATTGTTGGCCACACGGAAAATGTACGCTTTTATATGTCGGGGTTTGCGTCCCCCTTCAAAATGAGCAAGTTGCAAAAAGGTGTCCTGGTAGGCGTCACAGACATCCTGCTCGTTGCCGAGTATCCGCCAGAGCATGGTAACCAACTCCTGACCGTGCTTGTGCATCGTAGAGAGCACCCACCGCTGGCTCTCCGCAACAACACTGGCGCCGGCGAAATCCCAGAGCGACCCATAACTTACGGCCTTACCAAACATAAGCGCCCATTCCCGTTACCATGCCTGTGTTCCGTGTACTAAGACGCCGTACCTAAGAATATGTTAACAAAAATCTTGCCGGCAAGGGGAAAAAATGTTTTTTTTGGATAACGTTTGCCTGCGCAGCTGCGTCTTATGTTCCGGAATAAGGACGCATGAAGATGCAGAATTTGTCAAAATCAAACGGCAAGAACATGGATGCAAATCATTCCGGAAGCGGCCATCGTGAAAACAGCGACAAAAAGCTGGATGTGGTCTCCCTGGTTGACGAGCTGCTCGCAAAAGCCGTGGAATGCGGTGCAAGCGACATCCATTTCGAGCCTACAGGCACGGATTTGGCTGTAAAATTCCGGCTTGACGGCGTATTGAGTACCATCGAAGGGATACCAAAGTCATTAGCCGAGAACGTTATCGCAAGGCTGAAGGTACTGGGGGGGCTTCTGACCTATCGCAACGACATACCGCAGGAGGGCAGGATTGAGGTCGGCAACGGCCGGGACGAGAGAATCATGGACCAGCGGCTGGCAGTCTTCCCGACCATACACGGCCAGCGGGCGGTCATACGGCTGTTCTACAACAACACCGAGCTTACGGAGCTGGAACAGTTGGGCTTTGCCAAAGACATATACAAGGCCCTGAAGAATGTTGCCGCCCAGAACCAGGGCGTTTTATTGCTGACCGGTCCGGCCGGCAGCGGAAAGAGCACCACACTTGCCGCCCTGCTTCGACACATCCTGAAATTCTACCCCGGCAAGAGCGTCGTGACGCTCGAAGACCCTGTGGAAATCAGGATTGACGGGGCCACACAGGTTCAGATTACACCACACGGCCGGATGACGTTCCCCACGGCTTTGCGGTCGCTGCTCAGACAGGACCCGCAGGTTCTGATGATAGGAGAAATCCGCGACGCCGAAACCGCCAGGATCGCCATAGAAGCAGGACTGACGGGACACCTGCTGATGAGCACAATGCACAGCGGCTCGCCCGCGGGGGCACTGTTGCGGCTGTTAGAGATGGGAATCGAGCCTTACCAGGTAACATCAAGCATCTCGGCAGTTCTGAATCAGCGACTCGTCCGAAAGCTCTGCGCCAATTGTAAGGCAGCAGAGTCCAGGGCAACCGGGTGCGACGAGTGCTTCAACACCGGCTACAAGGGCCGCGCGTTGATGGCAGAAATGGTTCAATTGGACAGTCAACTGCGAAAGGCCATCTTGGCGAAAACCGACCTGGACGAACTCGAGGAAATCCTCAAGAGCAAGGGCCATACGACCATGATTGCCGATGGCTTGCGACTGGTCGAAGATGGAGTCACAACGCGAGATGAGCTGAATAAGGTATGCGGGATAGTACCGGATGATTCTTTATCTCAGGGAAATGACCAATGAAACGCACTATTGTCTTCCTAACCATTTTATTGCCGGCTGTGGTTCCCGCGGGCGCACGGCGCAGCACTGCCGGCCCGGCCGAACTGGCACTCCATCCGGCGAAAGTCTCCGAACAGACACAGGAATGCCGTCTTTTGCCAAAAGCCAACGAGCAAACCGACGCCGATGCTGTGCCGTTATATCAACAAGCGATTCAGTCTTTGCCGGATGAATACCCGCGAAAGAAATTTGGTGAGTGGCGCACAATGCGGCCTAACGAATTACCTGCCGCCCAGGTGAAATCGGAATTAGAGAAACTCAAACCGACATTGGATCTGGTTACTCAGGCCGCAAGATGCAAACTGTGCAACTGGCCTTCTGTGACACCCGGCCAAGTCAGCCAGCAACATATGGACGATTTGAGCAAATACCGGGAGCTTGCATTTATTCTTGAAGTGCAGGTCAAAATCCAAATCGCCCAAGGCCAATATGAGCAGGCCATTGAGACCCTGAAAACGCTCTTCGCTATGGCAAAGCACCTCGGCGACGCTCCCACCCTGGTTCAGGGTATGGTCGGGATATCCATCGGTGCATTGTCACTCAAAGAGGTTGAGCAATTTATCCAGTCGGCCGATTCACCGAGCCTTTATTGGGCCCTGCAGGATTTGAAGCTGCCGCTGGTAGATTTGACAAAAACGATGGACCTCGAAATCGCCAATCTCAAGAACTACAATTTTATATTGCGCCGGCAGTTCCGGAAACAGTTGGAACCCGCCCATGACAGGATACGTGTGCAGATGAACTATCTGGACCGAACGGCCACAGCTCTCCAGTGCATTGAGGCACTTCGTCTCCATGCCGGTGCACACGAAGGCAAATTTCCTGACAATCTGAGTAATATAACAGAATTCAGTATTCCTGATGATCCCGTTACAAACAAGCCACTTGCCTACAGCCGTACCGGACCCGAAGCAGTCATTGAATTGCAGGGGACTGAAGGTTCGGACGGTAGAAACGCAATAAAGTACGTGCTAACACTCAAGGAATAAAAAATTAGAAAGCTGCTCGACAGTTAATAAGGAACACAAGATGGCGACATTCGAATATAACGCATTGACGTCGGAAGGCAGGCTGATGAAGGGCACGATTGAAGCCAGCTCACAGGATGAGGCTTCCGGGCTGCTAAAACATATGCAGCTTGCAGTCAACTCCGTCGAGAAGGCCAAGCCCAAAAAACCCAAGACGGCTATCGGCAGAAACGAGTTCGTGCTCTTCAACCAGCAGTTGGCCTCAATAACCAAAGCCGGAATTCCCCTTGAAAGAGGCCTGCGAGAGCTTGCCAACGATATCAGCTCAAAATCAATGCGAAGGCTCGTCGATGCCATTGCCGATGAGCTTGAGGCGGGCGTGAGCATCGAGCAGGCCTTTGAAAAGAGACAGAAGCATTTCCCCCCCCTGTACGGCCGGATACTGAAAGCCGGAGTTGAAACGGGCAGACTCAGCGAGATGCTCACGAGCCTCAACAGGCATCTGGAGATGGCCACTCAGACAAGGAGAATAATCTTCGAAGCGGTGAGTTATCCCGCGGTCATCCTGACGCTCGCTTCGATCATCTTGACAGGTGTGTTCCTGTTCATCATCCCGCAGTTCGAGTCGGTGTTGACAGAAATGACCGGCGGCAGGCTGCCGGCCCTTACCCGGGCGTTCCTGGGTATGGCAAGGCACGTGGGACCATTCTGGATAAGTGTTGGCATAGTCATCGCCGGGATAATTGCCTTGTACGCGATACTCTCCGCATCTGCAGCAGGACGCGGGATCAAGGAGTCGATGCTTCTAAAGGTGCCCGTCATAGGCAACGTGTATCACAGCAGTGTGCTCAGCAGGATGGCCGAAGCGATGGCAATAATGGTGGCGGCCGGCTGCGATATGCCGGCAGCGCTGCGGTTGAGTTCGGGCGCCACGGGCAGTGAAAAGCTTATCGCCGAAAGCGAAGCCCTCGCAGGTCAGATCGAACAGGGAGCCAATATCCTGGAGGCGGGACAACTGTGCAGGATGATGCCGAGGCTGTTCCTGTATTCCGTTCAATTGGGCACACAGCGCAACGAGCTGCAGGACAATCTCTACAGTCTCGGCGAGATGTACGCCGAGCAGGCACGATGTGGACAGGCAAGGTTGCAGGCGGTGCTGCTACCTGTTATGCTGGTCGGAGTGGGAGGTTTTATGGCGGTGACCATCCTGGCGATGTTTGCACCAATGATTCAAATCATAACAAGTCTATCTTCTTCTGCTTGAGGTCGAGATATGTTCTGGATTGCAGTAGCATTACTGGTGTTGATTTTGTATTCATACCTCGGATGGAAGCTTCCGGCTATCGCCCTGGTGACTTCGCCGTTTGTCGCTGGCACGCTTCTCATTATAGGTGCCGCAGAAGATGATCCCGCCGTGATGACGCTTGCAGGGCTCATCTTCCCCGCGACGCTCATAGCCATTCTGATCTCGAAACCCGACCGCGATTCCGAACGCTGGCCTCAAACATGTGCAAAGTGGATTCTCATAATCTTCGTATTCCTTCTCGCATTGGCAACTATGGGTGTTGTGTTTCGGCCGCTAATTATAGTTCCCATTGCATTTGTTGTGTTGTTCATTGGTTCAATCATATCCTATGCCCTTACCTCGCGGCACGCTACCGCCGCTTACGTTATCTCCACAATCGGCGCGAGTATGAGGCAGAACCTGCCGCTTGCGATGGCGCTGGAATCTGCCGCCGGGGGGCTCGAAGACAAGCGGTCGAGAATCCTGAACGCAATAAACAGGTGGCTGGTTCAAGGCTATTCGCTGAGCGAATCGATCAAGTTTGGGTATCCCGGGTGTCCAGGTTATGCCGTGGCGATGATAACCGCCGCCGAGAGGATCGGCCAGCTTCCGTTCGCGATAAAGGCAATCGAAACCGACATGGTAACGAAGGCCGACGAACGAAGAAAGATCAGGCCTATTCACCCAATTTACCCGGTGATACTGATGGTCATCATATTCCTCATCTTGGCGGCGGTTATGACGTTTGTCATGCCGCAGCTTGAAAGTGCCCTACTTGAAATGACTGGCAGGGCAGCACTGCCATTTTCGACCCGGTTGCTGATGGGAATTGGGCATGAATACGGGTGGCTCATTGGATTGGGACTTGTGCTGATAGTTCTTGTGGGTGTTCCCGCCGTGATATACGCCAAGTTCCGACCACGCCGGCCGAACGAGTCTTATCTGCTGTCGCGAATCGGCGATTTCGTCAAATGGCATCTGCCTATCCTGCACCACTTCGAGAGGAATTACTCTATGGTGCAGGTAGTCGAGCTTTTGCGGCTGTCGCTCAATGCCGGCGGCACTGTCAACGGAGCGATCGATAACGCGATTGAGCTGGATGTGAACAATTGTTTCAAAAAGCGGCTGCGACGATGGCTGAAAAAGGTGGAGCGAGGTGACAACATTGCAGCCGCAGCGAGAAAAAGTAAATTAGGCTCCCCCTTAGCGTGGGCTTTCGACGAGAAAGTAAACCCGGGCAATACCTTAGCCGTATTGGAAACACTGGAGAATTTCTACCGCTCAAGCTACAGCTACCGCGTCAACCTCGCCCGGTTCATAATGTGGCCATGCCTGACGCTTGTTATGGGAGCCATCGTCGGTTTTGTCGTGTACGCTATATTTTCTCCTCTTGTTGCGATAATAACAAGCTTAACGGGCCAGGTAATGCCATAACAGACACAAATGGAGTAAATTTATGTCCGGCAGAAACAGAAGATGCAAAAAATACGGCGGCTTCCTCTTCGTGGAAATAGCCACGGCGTTGGGCGTGATGGGAGTTCTCCTGACGGTCCTGGCATTATCACTGCATGGCTTTGCCCAGTTCAACCACTACCAGTTAGTCAGACAGCGATGCATAGCGGCAGCCCAGGCCCAGATCGACAGCGTAGCGGTAACAGGTGAGCCGATTGCCGAAGAAGATTTTACCCGGCTCTGGCCAAACCTCAACGTCTCCACAAACAAATCGCCCGGCACAGGTCAGTGGCTGGGGACGGAATTGGTCAAGGTAACGGCAACCGGAAAGAGCTTCCGCAAGGAAGTCAAAATCGAGATGGCCAGATATATTTCGCAGGACGAACCCATAGCCGAAGGGAAGTGATAAGAATGCGCAGAGGCTTTACTTTAATCGAAATCTTGGTGATAGTGATTATCACGCCGTTCGTGTTCCTTATTTTTGATGGACTGTTCCGAACGCTTGTGAGCGATATTCCCTGGTCCTGGCGCATTGCCCAGGAGAACACAACTATGCTGAATATGCTCGATCAGTTGCAGCAGGACATTGATAAGGCAACAGCCCTGCCGGAATCGTTTGCCGGTCATACCGCCGACGATAACCTGCTCCTGATCGAATCGGCGGACGGCGTTCTATGCTATCAACTGAAAGACGGCCAGGTTCTAAGACGCAGATTGACGAACTCCGGCGGCTCCGACACCGAAGAAGAAAGAGCCTGGTCGCTGCCACATGCGAAAATTGTATGGCACGTTTGGGCCAGAGACGGCCGGCGCTATGCCGTAGAAAGCAGAGCCCACATAGAGCGCAGCGCCCGCGGGCAATGGAAGAAGAAAATGGCACACTCGCGTTTATACTTCGCAGGCGCTTTTTGAGAGGCTCCGACATGAAGAAACTCAAGACAAATGGTTTCGTCTTGCTGCTTGTCATAGTAGCTATAGCAGTAGTCGCAGTAGAGATATTCGTCCTGACTAACATCGCCGGCACCATGCAATTTCAGTCGCATACCGTTTATCTCCAGGCATGTGAACGGAACCTGCTGGCAAGCGGGCTCTCGTGGGCGAGACAAAATATCCGAAATAGAAGTGGAGAAACCTTTGACGGGAAGATAGAATTGGATGTCGGCAAAATGAACATTCGCGGTTCGGCTTTGGACGTTACCATAAGCATGCTGTCGGACCAAGAAGCGGAAATCCGTATATCCAGCTTGTGCAGCCGCGGCAGGCAAACTCGCACAGGCAGCGGTGAATTCAGAATCGACTTAAATGATAAGCAGGAAACAACTCTTAGAGCACGCGAAAGCACAGCAGGCAACTGACATACATATATGTGCCGGTGCCCCAATTCTGTTCCGGGTCGGAGGCAAGCTCGTACCCATCACGAAGGAAAAGCTGACCGCCGAACAGAGCCGGGAGATATCTTTGGGGCTCCTGACCGCCGAGCAAAAAACCAAGTTTGAAAAGAATCTCGACTACGACCTGATGCTGGCCGATGGGGCCGGAAGATATCGCGTAAATGTCGGCTACTTTAACGGCGCGGTCGGTGCGACAATAAGAATCCTTCCTACAAGGCCCAGAACGATTGAAGAGCTGTTACTCCCCGACATCGTCAAGGACCTGGCGCAGAGAACAAAAGGGCTGGTGCTCATCACAGGAAGTACAAGCCAGGGCAAGACCACGACCATGGCTGCAATAATCGACGAAATAAACACAACCTGTGAAAAGCACATCGTGACCATCGAGGACCCAATTGAGTACGTTCACACAAACAAAGCCGGCGTCGTAAGGCAAAGAGAGGTGGCAAGAGATACCCAGAGCTTTTACACCGGGCTGCGGGCAGCACTGAGGCAGGACCCTGATGTGATCGCAATCGGCGAGATGAGAGACTACGAAACCATCAAGATTGCCTTAGCCGCCGCCGAGACCGGCGTCATGGTTCTTTCCACGCTGCACGTCATATCACTCGACAAGATCATCGAAAGGCTCCTGAGCTACGCCCCCGCTACGGATGAAGGCCAGTTAAGGTTCCTTTTGGCCGAATCCCTACAGGGAATGATTCACCAGGAGCTGATCCCTACAGTTGACGGCGGGCAAAGGGTGGCTTGTGAGATATTGGTTGTAACAAGTGCGGCCAAGAACATCATCAGGAGAAAGGGAGGTTTCTTCCTGAGGACCGTTATCGAAACAGGCAGAAAACACGGCATGGTTACGATGGCCGAATCAGTAAACGCCCTTCTCGAAGCCGGCACAATAAGCGAAGGCGTCGCCAAGAGCGTTCTGGCAAACTACGAGTAATGAACCGCGAGGAACCGGAACAGTAATCCCGCGACAGAGTTTCCATGAAGGCAATTGAGTTCGAGACATTGACGAAATGGTACGGTTCGGCCCGAGGGGTCGAGGACTTGTCTTTCGGCATCGAACAAGGCGAGATTTTCGGTTATCTTGGACCCAACGGATCGGGCAAGACAACAACCATACGTTGCCTGATGGGCCTGCTCAGACCGACGCGAGGAGAGTGCCGGCTGTTGGGCGACCGCGTAGTGGCGGGCCGATCTACCAAGCACACCCGTATCGGCTATTTGCCCGGTGAGTTCCGCATCTGGCCCGGTCGCACGGCCCGCAAGTCGCTCAAACTGCTGGCCAGGTTAGGCAACGGCAGCGAAGTCGATAGACGGCAGGAGGAGCTGGCCGAAAGGCTCGATCTCAATCTTGACCGGCGAGTAGGCGCTCTGTCAAAGGGCAATCGCCAGAAAGTAGGCGTCATCTACGCGTTCCAGCATCAACCGGATGTGCTAATCCTGGATGAACCGACAATCGGCCTTGACCCGCTCGTGCGACAGACGGTGCTGGATCTTATCCGCGAAGCCGCCAAGTCGGGTGCGACGGTCTTGCTGTCGTCTCACGACCTCGGCGAAGTGGCCGCAGTGTGCGAGCGCGCCGCCATCCTGCGAGAGGGACGCCTTGTCGAGTTGGCCCCCGTCTCACAAATCGTCCAGCAGGGTGAACGGCGTCTTAAGGTCTGGTTTGTCAAAGGAACCGAGATCCCTCGCCAGCCCGCGGGTGGCATCAAGGGCGTGCGGGTGATTCAGCAGGACCAGGAATCGCTGGAGATTGCCTACCAGGGTACGGCCGAGGCAATGCTCAAATGGCTCGCCCAGTTTCCGGTAGATCGAATCGCCACGCCCGAGACGTCGCTCGAGGATGCCTTTATCCAGTATTATCGAAAGGAGGCCGGCGATGAATCCTGACCACCGGCCTGCGTTTCCACTGCCCCTGCTGAGATTCTGGACGCTCCGAACCCTGCCGATATGGTTTCTAATGGCACTTGTAATCTTCCTTTTTCAGATAGCTATCTGCGGTATTGTGCATGACAACGAAGGCGTCAAAACATTCCTGCAATTCGTTGACATGCTCCCTTCGTTCATAAAAGCCGTCCTGGGAGGCGACGCGCTGCAGGTCGGGAATATTGTCGGCCTGATTGCGATTGGTTACAATCATCCACTGGTCCTGACCTTGTATATGCTCTTCGCCGTGGGCGTCCCCACCGGCCTGCTCGCTGGCGAGGTCCAGAGAGGGACCATGGAATTGATTCTCAGTCGCTCTGCAACAAAGACACAGGTTTATATCTGCGCCGGCCTTATCACGGTCATAGGCATGTACCTGCTGGTCCTGGTGATGTTCACGGGAACAGTTGTCGCCACGAGCGTGTATCGGTTCGACCAGGAAGTCCCTCTGTATTACTTTTTCAAGATAGCAATCGTCGGAGGAATGCTTGCCAGTGCCGTCGGAGGCATTGCACTGTTTGCGGCGGCCTGTTTCCATCGTGGAACCGCCGTCTCGCTCACTGTCGCCTATCTGGTGGTGAACTATTTCCTATCGATCATCGCCGACTGGTGGCCTCGAATGAAATGGCTGGAGCCGGCGACCATTTTCCATTATGTCCACGGAGCGGAGATATTCACCGAATCCGCATGGCCCCTCGGCGACATGGGCGTGCTGATATCGCTCCTTATAGTTTCCACCCTGCTCGGAGGTATCATCTGGTCGCGTCGCGACCTGCCGTTGTAAGACTGCACGAACAAAAAGAGACTGGTTCAGCCAGAACCGACAAACTCAAACAGGGGCCTTGAGACCCGCATCTCCAGAAGATAAGCTATCGCATTTTGAGGTCGAAATGAACTATATGAGTACAAATATACAAGTTACCCGGCGGTCGGCGGCCGGGAGAGTCTCGTGGCTGATGCCGCTTGCTGCCTTCTTTCTGACCGCCATCGCAGGCTGCGGCACCACTTCCCATCTGGTCGATATGGCCTATATTCACGAATACCAGGTTGCGCCGATAGATGTTCCGGACCCATCTGCCGACGGCGAGTTCGGATATCGCATCTATTTCTACGGAAGCGGCGATGACAAACGCAGGAAAGAATATGGCACAACTGTTGATTTCAAGACCGAACCGGTTGACGCAAGGTCGTTCATGGATATCTTTGATGATGTCCCGCGCTACTGGGGGTTCGATTTTGAAAGGCTGCCGCTCAACGGTCGGGTGTGGTTTCCCGAAGGCGATGGGCCTTTTCCCCTGGTTCTGATAGTGCACGGCAACCACACCATGAAAGATTTCTCAGATGCAGGGTACGAGTACATCGGCAAGCTGCTCGCCAGCCGGGGTTTTGCAGCCGTTTCCGTGGATCAGAACTTCCTGAACCAGAAATTCGACGGCGAGAACGACGCCCGCGCATTTCTGCTCATGGAACATCTCAAACTCTGGCGGGAATGGAACCAGACAGAGGGGCACGAATTCGAAGGTAAGGTTGACATGGACAGGATCGCGCTGATCGGGCATTCAAGGGGCGGAGAATCGGTAGCGCACGCCGCGGCATTCAACCGGCTCTCGCGTTACCCGGATGAGGCCAATACGACGTTCGATTACGACTTTTCCATCAAATCCGTCATTGCCATTGCACCTTGTGACGACCAGTACAGACCTGCGGGACATCAAACGAAATTGACCGACGTAAACTACCTTGTCATACAAGGAGGGCACGACGCCGATGTAACGACGTTCATGGGACTTCGTCAGTTCAGCCGGGTGAATTTCACCGGCGATGACTTCCGGTGCAAGGCGGCAATCTATGTCTATCGGGCGAACCACAGCCGTTTCAATACGGCATGGGGCGGGCTGGACTATCAGGCGCCCGCGAGCTGGTTCCTCAACGAGCGGCCCATTATGGATGCCGCAGACCAGCGCCAGGTCGCAAAAGTGTTCATTTCGGCCTTTCTCGAAGCCACCCTTAACGGCAGAGATGGGTATCTGCCAATCTTCAAAGATACGCGTACGGCCGGCGCGTGGCTGCCGGAAGATATTTACATCAGCCGGTACAAGGATTCCTATTTCGAAGTGATTGCCGACTTCGAAGAGGACTTCGACGTAACCACGGCGACAATTCCGGGCGGGCGGATTCTGGGCGAAAATCTCATGACATGGAAGGAATCGGATGTTCGCTGCCGCATCGCTGACAGCTCGACACAGGAGAACTTTACCGTCGTTCTGGAATGGGAGGACACGAGCCAGGACGATCCCAGCTCAGCCGCAGTCGGCTCCTATTCCATCGTGCTCGGCCACGAAGCCAGAGAAACGCTGGATCTCAGCCGAGATACGAAGCTTGTCTTTTCCATCGGTGCCGCCGACCCGGACATGCACGAGCCTGTCGATCTGACGATTGAGCTGACCGACACCAACGGCCATTCTGCCGGCTTGCTGCTTACTTCCGTAGGGCCGGTTCACCCGGCTCTGGCGGTAAGGCTGGCCAAATGGAAGTGGATAGAAAGAAAATCCGTCGAGACGTTCTCAGAGCGGCTTCTCCAGACCTATGAGATGCCAATGTCATATTTTGTCGAGGCCAATCCATCATTTGAGCCAGCCCGGCTTGAGACCATCCGGTTCCTGTTCGACCGCTCACAGACCGGCAGCATAATGCTGGACGATATTGGCATTTCCTTTTGAACCCACCGGCGCAATCGAACCCACATGCTGTGAGCCATGAACAGCAAGCGGGCATGACGACACTATTGCGTGGAACCCCCTGTCGGACTATAAATAACAGCCGTATGAAAGCTTAACTTACAAAATCGCATTACTTCGTGCCGGCTGAATATGGAAAAACAAAAGAAGGCCTACCTGTATGCTTCGCTGGCAGTCCTGTTCTGGGCCACTTCCGCTTCGGCCTTCAAGATCTCGCTGCGTTACATGGATGTTTTTGCGCTGCTGTTTTACGCCTCCGTCACATCAACTGTGATCCTCTTCGCTTACATCGTGCTTGGCGGAAAGCTGTATCTGCTCAAAGCCCTGTCGAAGGAAGATTATCTACGTTCGGCCCTGCTGGGCCTTCTCAATCCCTTCCTTTATTACGCCGTCCTGTTCAAGGCATACTCTATACTTCCCGCGCAGGAAGCCCAGCCGCTGAACTTCATCTGGCCCATAACCCTGGTTCTGCTATCCATACCTTTGCTCGGCCAGAAAATCAAACCAAGAGATATTCTCGCCACCTTCATCTGTTTTGCAGGCGTTCTTGTCATTGCAACTCGCGGCGATATTCTGGGGTTCAGGTTTACCGACCCCATCGGAGTGTCGCTGGCGACTGGCAGTTCGATTATCTGGGCGATATTCTGGATCTATAACGTCAGGGACAAACGCGACGAAGTTGTTGGGCTGTTTCTCAATTTTGTGTTCGGCTCGGCCATCACATTCATGCCGATGCTGCTTCTCTCCGGAGCAAGAATCCCGAGTCTCAACGGCATCCTCGGAGCAGCCTACATAGGGTCGTTTGAGCTGGGGATTACTTTCCTGCTCTGGCTCAAGGCGCTGAAACTGTCAAAAACGACCGCTCATGTAACGAGCCTGATCTACCTGGTGCCCTTCCTGTCTCTGCTACTTATTTCTTTCGCGGTTCCCGAACCGATTCTTGCCTCGACGATAGCGGGCCTGGCCCTTATCGTAGGCGGGATATTGCTGCAGAAACTATGATGCCGGAGACAAATGCAGGTAGACACTGCCCCCCGCGCCTGCCCGAATGCCTCCCATGGCACTGCGGCAAGTCCAGCAAATTGCAGATTTGGACCACGGTAACCTCGCTACACTTGCTCAGGCACGACGAACGGCTTGCGATACGGCCGAGTCAGCAGCATATCAGCCGCCGGGTTGTCCACGAACTTCTCCTTCTTTGGATTAAACTTCAGCATCGGCCCGAGTTGGTATGTACCCTTGGATACATCGAGTCCCAGAGTGCCCTTGACGGTTTCCTTGATTGTATCCCAGGATTTGGCGATTTCCTGGTGCTTGTCGAGCACGGCGGGCCTCGTACCGCCGGAGACCTGCTCGCCAAGGCGGTAGGAAATATTGCCCAGGTGGCAACCGGCGCTGGACAGATGCGCCTTGGCGATGTCGGCATGGAGATCGCGGCGTTTACGGCTGCGGACGCAGTGGATGAAGTTCTCGAAGTTATCGCCGGGGCCCATCTCTACATCGACGTCCACCAGAGGCTCGGCCTTGTCACTGCCCTTGGGATAAAACTTGCCGCCCTTGATCACACCCGCCTCGAGGTAGAATTCGTTGTCCACTTTCTTCGGGTACTTTTTGCCGTCCACACCTGCTCTGTCAACCAGGCCGATTACCTCAAAAACAAGAAGCGGCCCACCGTAGTCCATGACTGTCAATTGGCAGTTGGGAGTCTGAGCCTGGTCGGTGAAAGGCTCATGACCGGGCGTCGATTCGACCCACCGGCCGCCCATACTTATGGCGCTTACGGGCAAAGTCGAGCCTTTGATAGCCCAGCGTGCAATGTCCATTTGGTGGACACCCTGATTGCCGATTTCGCCACAGCCGAAATCCCAGAACCAGTGCCAGTTGTAATGCACCAGGTTCTCGTGGTACGGCTGTTCCGGTGCCGGACCGAGCCAGATATTAAAATCGACGTTCTCCGGCGGCTCCTTGACCGGCTTAAAGCCAATGCTCCAGCGTCCGCTTCCGTTCTTGGAAGCCCAGGCCTTGGATACGAGCAGCTTGCCGTACTTGCCGCTTTGGACGGCAGCGATCTGCTTTGCCCAGCCGCTGCTGGCACGGCTCTGCGTACCATGCTGCACGATGCGCTTGTACTTGCGGGCGGCCTCGACGCATTTGCGACCTTCGAATACGTTGTGGCTGCAAGGTTTCTCCACGTAAACATCCTTGCCCGCCTGGCAGGCCCAGATCGTTGCCAGCGAATGCCAGTGGTTGGGCGTCGCGATGGAGATGGCATCGATATTCTTGTCTTCCAGCATCTCGCGGATATCGACGTAGGTATCGACCGTAACATTGCGGTCTTTGAACGGCTTGACGCGTTTGTCCAGGACATTTCTGTCCACGTCGCAGAACGCAGCTATACGCACACCTTCCATATCATTGAACGCGCTGATGTGTGAGCTGCCCCGGCCGTTGATGCCGACCACGGCCACTCGAACCGCATCGTTGGCCCCTCGCACCCGCGAGAATGGACTGGCCAGCGTCAGACCGGCGCCTGCAGCTATGGAACTCTTCATAAAATCTCGGCGTGTGAAACGTTTCATAAGCAATCTCCTTCCCCAGGACCCCATAATTATTCCCATTTTATCCTGACGGAACCGCTCGGCCCTGTTTGGGGCCAAGTGCCGTTAGCACATTACAATAAAGAATAGCCAGTGCCGGACAGTACGGCAAGAGCAAAATTTTCCGAAAAACCGGAAACTGAGTCCTGGTCAACTAATGATTTCTTCAATCGTTCTTGCGACAATGTAGTCGGGCAGTTTTTGCAGGCCCGGCCTGGCCTCGTAAGCGGAAATAATGCTCCCGTCCGGGAATGCTCCGACCTGCTCGATCAACTCTTCGGCCAGCAGACGCAGAGTCTCCTCTGGCATGCCGGTCTGTGCCTTGCTGCGTGCCGCTTGCACCAGAGCTGCAAATTCGGCCCGGCTGTCGTACCAGTCGAGCTGCACCTGAAGCTCGAAGGCGTCCTTTGCCCTGCTGCGGTCGTAAAGATACTGAATTCCTGTCGGATTGTAGAGTTCTATACGTTCATCGATAAAGGCCACGCACGCATCTCTGTACGCAGCGTACTTATTCTCGCCAAAATCTTCAAAGCCCCGCGCGGCAATCTCTCTGGCGAGCAACTCGTCCACCTTCCTGGCCAGAAGCTCCTTTCGAGCTTCCAGCCGTTCATACAGAGCTTCGTAGTATGCCTTCAAGAGTACGCTCGTTTCGTTCATCGGCTCTGGTTCCCAACTCTCACGCAGGCGCAGCGACCGTTTTCGTCCGGTCCCCGCCACCAATTATATGGTAAAGAAGTAGCAAGTTCCACACCCAAAGGCAGATGGAAGCGACTGCAGATCGGGTATTCCGGCAATGTTGCAGGACGGATTTCGGGTTCATCCGGCTCCTGAACAGCTATCCGGGCCAAATCGGAGCACCTTTAACACGCTGACGACATGATTTTTTACCCTTTTTGCCAGGGAATTCACAGAAACGTGCTTCTTGGGCATCTTTGAGCCAACCTCCTTGCTTGGGCCATGTCGATAATTTTCAAAGAAAGCGGACTTTTTTCTTCCCAAATACGCGATCTTACCAGAAAAACAGTATAAACAGTATAAATAGGAAGGTCGGGCGATTTTTCTTGACTATTAGGCAACTGGTTTGGTATATTTGCTGTTAGTGAAGCTTAAGC
>JBDREF010000440.1:0-5107 GCA_043820045.1 Planctomycetota bacterium
GTTTTCTGAATGTCCCCGGTTACGTCGTGGCCTGGAAGCACCGCCTAACTGAAAACGGCCTGCCTGTAAGCGAGGTCGAACCGGTCGAGGACGAGAGAGAACAGGCGGAGATCCGGCAGATCCTGGAGAGTCAATTCCCCTACTCTCAGATCCTCTTCCCGGCGTGATGCTGAGACGAACCGGAATGGCTCATTATCGTGAGATCCAAAATATGTATCGCCACAGGGTAGATGGTCAACTTTTCTGCGTTGCCGGTATTACGATTACGTCCTTAAACATATAAGACCAATAACCATGCACATTTTCCTTACCGGTGTCAGCTGTGTCGGAAAATCGACCTCTATGGCGTTATCGTCCAGGTCAGGGAAGGCAGACGGAAGGGCTATGTTCCCTTGTACGATCTTGAGGTCACATCCAGAGAAGACAGGAATTTCTGGCCAGTGAGGGAATATGTGATCTGGTTTGCAAACCGCTAAAAATAATCCATTGGAATTGGACTTCTATATGTTTCTGAGTATATCTGGTTGAAACATGCAGTTTTTGGAGGGTGTTTTTTTGGGTGATCGGGGGTATGCCCTTCTTCCTGAAATGTTGCGGCCGGCGATTATGGCTGCCATGCATCCTTTCGACCGGTATTCATTGTTCGTTATTGACTGTAACAAGATAAGCGGGCATTCTTTATTTATCCTATAGATTTCAAACGAAAATCGTGGTAATGAAGCCTCAAATATAAAAGCAGTTAACAGCGTTCCATACTGTATAATAATGCTGTAGGGAAACATAGTGGACTCAGCAAATTACGAACCATTGCTCCTCTTCTGGGACAGAATGCTTCTTCCCTTATCTGACAATCGGGGTTAAGGTCTCGTATGTCTTGGCGCTGGCGAAAGGTATTGCGGACTGGTCCAGTGAGGACTACAATGACGCGTAAAGGCGTTGGTTGGAGCATTGGTATACCGGGCCTCCGGTATGGCATTTCACCGAGTGGAAAAAGATTCATCTCGGTCGGGCTCTCCGGCACGGGACTCTATTGGATCAAGTATCTTGATAGTGGGAAATCGAAACAGCGAAACTGGAGGAGGTTCATCATGGATCAAGTACCGTTTGGCGGTGTGACATTGGCGGAAAATCCTGAACCACGTTGTCCGTCTCTGCTCTTGTTGGATGTGTCTGGCTCCATGGCCGGTCAACCCATATCGGAGTTACAGGCCGGACTGACGAAATACAAAGACGAGTTGGCAGCGGACAACTTGGCGCGCAAGAGGGTTGAAGTGGCAATCGTGGCGTTCGGTGGCGTGCCGCAGGTTCTACAGAATTTCTGTACCGCGGATGTCCTCACTGTTCCGCAACTGACCGCTCAGGGTGAAACGCCGATGGGGCAGGCTATCAACATGGGCCTGGGTTTGTTAGACGACAGGAAGCAAGAATACAGGCAGAACGGCATCAACTACTTCCGTCCTTGGGTCTTCCTTATCACGGATGGAGCACCTACTGACATGAACACGGCCGCATGGCCGGAAGCAGTCGAGAAACTCCAAAAAGGGGAGCAACAGCGAGCGTTCTCCTTTTTCGCCGTTGGTGTTGAAGGTGCAAACATGGACGTACTTAAGCAATTGTGCGTCTCTCGCGATCCTCTAAAACTCAAAGGACTGAGGTTCAGAGACCTTTTCTCATGGCTATCGAATTCGCAACAAGCAGTTTCCAAGTCGAAGCCGGGGGAAACGGTACCGCTTGAAAATCCTACTGGACCGAATGGATGGGCAGAAGTGTCTGCGTGATGTGGAAACTGATTCGTGCCAGCGTAATTGGGACAGGACATAAGAGAAACGGAACTGCCTGTCAGGATGTGTGCTCTTCCGGGGAGTTCGTTGTTTCTGGTGTTCCTTGCCTCGTCGCCGCCATTGCTGATGGTGCGGGTAGCGCAAAGGAGGGTGGGCTTGGAGCGGAGACAACTGTTCAGACAATCATTCAGGCAATTACGTCCAGCCCGAAAACTCCCGATTCGTTTGATCGCAACGACGCCCAAGGTTGGTTGGAGATGGTCAGGTCGGCATTGCAGGCCGAGGCATCGGCCTTTGGTGTGGACTTGCCGGATTTGGCGTGTACAGTTCTCGTGTGTTGTATTACGGACACTCACGCGGTATTTCTTCAGGTTGGGGATGGCGCGTGGGTTATGGCGATAGACGGTCAACTTGAGGTCGTCACTTGGCCCGAGGCAGGCGAATACGCAAATGAGACCGTCTTTGTCACATCATCAAACTGCTTCGAGCAATCTGCATTTACGGTCAAATCTGGTCGGATTGAGGCCCTCGCGGGTCTGAGCGACGGGCTGCAACTACTTTCCTTGGACTACGCAAAGCGGTCTCCCCATAATGGGTTTTTTCTTCCTATGATTGAAACCCTTCGTGCGGTCGAGAATGCCGGTGATCTCATTGCGCCTCTTATGGCGTTCCTCGACAGCGATGCTGTCAATGAGCGAACCGACGACGACAAGACACTCATCATTGCCGTGCGGACTGATTCCACTGAAAAACCATGCTGTTAGTATCCCAGAAGGGACATCAATTCCAAGTCTCACGTCAGTTGGGGCGCGGCGGAGAAGGAACGGCGTTCCTTCTTGGCAACGCTCCGGGGTATGTAGCTAAAGTCTACCATCAAGCGTTAACCGATAGACAGGTGCAGAAACTGCAGATCATGACGGCGATGTGTGACGATGTTCTGCTGTCCAATGCTGCATGGCCCATGGATGTTGTTTCACGGATAGGCGAACGCCAGCCGTGCGGTTTCATCATGCCTTTTGCCAAAGGTCACGAACTGCATGAAGTATACGGTCCTGCATCGCGCAAACACAGACTTCCAACGGCCACGTGGGACCATTTAATTCTTGTTGCGCGAAACTCTGCCTGCGCCTTTGATACCCTGCATCGCCGAAACGTGGTCGTTGGCGACGTCAACGAAAAGAACCTGTTTGTCCGGGAAGACGGCAGAGTCGTCCTGGTTGACTGTGACTCCTATCAGGTTTCAAGGAATGGACAGGTCTATCCCTGTCGGGTGGGTGTCCCACTTTACACCCCGCCGGAGTTACAGGGACAGCATCTTTCTCAGGTCCAACGTTCAGCGAACCATGACGCATTTGGTCTTGCTGTTCTCATCTTCCAACTACTTTTCATGGGGCGGCATCCATTTGCCGGTGTAACGCGCGATGCTCAGTACCTCGCGATAGAGAATGGTGATGCCATACGAAATGGGCTTTACGCTTACGGCAGGGGGGCTGTTTCGGCTGGCATCATGCCGCCCCCCAACACTTTGCCGATCACTGCTGTGACGCCGGAGCTTCAGGCACTTTTCGAGACAGCATTCGTGAAGGGTGCTGCCGCCGATGGTGGCCGCCCCAACACGACGCAATGGGTCCAAGTCCTTGAGAACCTTCGACAAAGGCTTGTGACATGTCGAATAGAGAAGTCACACAAGTACTCGAACCATCTTGCCGTGTGCCCTTGGTGCGTTCTTGTCCGTAGTTCGGGAGTTCATTTCTTCGTCTGTGTCTCCTTTGCGAGTTACATTGAAGTCACCGGCGACGACGTAGCTTCCATCAGAAGGGCCATTGACCAGTTGACGGAAATGTCATTCGTCATTAGGGACTTGAATGACTTCGCGAAGCAAGTTGCTCCAAAGGCAACGCCCATTCCGAGCAACGTCAAGGGGCCGTCTGGGGCTTTTTTCGGGGGAATCTTGCTTGTGATCGTATGTATCCTGATTGGATTCAATTTCCCCTTGGCATTCCTCGGCGTATTCTGGGGAATAGGATTGATTTCCAGTGGCCGACGAAAGCCGGAGTATCGCGCTGAGTACTCCCGGCGCAGATCTCGCCGGGATCAGTGCCAGCAACAGGCGGATGGTCTCCACAAGGAACTGCGCAACACCGTAAATGGGTACCATCTTGACTTTACTCGGAACAAGAGCCACTTGGAGGATGCATTCCGGAGATACGCGAATCTGCCTCAAGAGCGGCAGCGTCAGTTGGCGGCCCTTGAACAGAGAAAGAGGCAAGTGCAACTCGACGCATTTCTCGACCGGTTCCTGATCGCCAAGTTCAAGATTAGGGAGATAGGACCAGCGCGGAAGGCCATGCTGATCTCATATGGAGTTGAGACGGCGGCGGACATAACGGAGGGTAAAGTCAAAGTCATACCGGGGTTCAAGCACCATCTCTTCAACGCGTTGATGCAGTGGCGCCTGTCATGTGAGAAGCGTTTTGTTTTCGATCCGAGCAAGCCGATTCCGCAGGCAGAGATTGACAGAGTGAACAGGCGTTTGATGAATCTGAAGACGGAGCTCCAGGAAAAGCAGCGCACATTGCTGAAAGAGTTGGTTGACCAGGGCAATAAGGCGAAGGCGCGAGTTGTAGATCTGAACGCCAAGATTGAGGTGGCTTGTCGCGAGTGGAAGCAGGCGGAAGCGGACCTTCGGGTGTTCGGCAATTGATGACTGAGCTGGAAATAGAGAAGGCCAACAAGCGCCTGCAACACTACGCCGGTTCCGTTCCACTCCACCGGCGAGGGTCAGGCGTGACGTTCACCCTTTCAATCGAAAATAATTGATCCGAAAGGCCGAGTCATGTTTACTCTTCGTAGGTGCCGCCAAGAACAGACATCCTTCATATTTCCACCCATCTTCCTGACGCCTTACGGGTTGAAACATGCGAAGGCTTGACAGCTTATTTTACCTTCGTATAGACTCCGGCTGTCTTCCTTCAATCGACAACCCTCGATGAAGATGCGGGATTACAATCAGTTATCATTGATTTCATTCCCTCGGTAATTATGATATGCAATTGGTGAAAGGGACATAGCATGGACAAGATAACAAAGGCATACCTCGATCGTGCTTCAGAGATAATCGGTGAGCGCACTAAAAGCGAAATATTTCACGATGACACAGTAGTTGAAGCTTTGATTCAGGGGCGAACGATTAAAGAAGCCTTGTCAATCGCTGGAAAGAAGCATCCAGGCGAAGAGATCAAATGGGATGATGGGAATATTGGTGACATCGCGGCCCATTATGATTATCTAAGAGAACACGCTAATATTCTGAAGTCACTCAAGAA